>ONPM01000057.1 GCA_900319715.1 uncultured Prevotella sp. | reverse complement strand
AGGGGCTTTGAGCACAGCCTTGCCGTCGACCTCAATCTGTTCCAGGTTGCCTGTCTCCTTATTGATGACGTAGCGGAAGCCCTGACCGCTGATGGTGATCTGATGGTCGTCTTCCACGGGTGAGAGTTGAGAGGTGAGAGACGGGAGATGAGCGGGGATGTTCCACGACGTGAGTTCCAACTGATCCCATGCCACCTCATGGCCCGTCTTTCCCCATACCTCGTCTTTCTTCAGTGTGGAGGTGATGGTGACACGATATTCCTTTCCGGGAATGATGGTGGGCTTGTGATAGGGAATGCGGACAACCTGAGACTGCTGCGGGGCAGTGGTGAACTGGATGTCGCCCTCTTCCAGCACGTCGCCGTCAGCCATCAGGGTCCAATGAGAGGCGTATTGCGAGAGATCGGTGAAGAACAGGCGGTTGGTCACCTCAGCCTCGCCAGTCTCTGCATTGAGCAGACGGATGCTGACAGGCTGGGTCGTCCACTTCATCTGTTTCATCTCAGGCTGTACGGTACGGTCAGGCCAGATGCTGCCATAGGTGCGCATGTTGCCGCCAATGGTATAGAAGGTGCCAGTGTCGCCGTTACCATCGAACGTGAGGTAGAGCACGGCCTCCTCAGGGTGTCCCTCGCCATCAGCCAGACACTGGTTGTAGATGGCCACATTGTCCATCTCGGCATCAGCCGTGTAGGTGGTCTGCGGATCTTGGGCATGGTTGCCTGCAATGCGTCCGATGTTGATGGGATAGGGGAAGTTGCTCAGCACGCCACGCTCACTGGGTCCTCTATTGCCCCAGCGGAAGTTATTGGCGGGTTCTGGTGCAGCGATCTTCTCCGTACCTTTCAGTTGACCGTCGATGTAGAGTCTCATCTCCTTGCCGTCCCACGAGGCCGTCACATGGTGCCAGTTGCCTACCCAGTCGGCAGGCAGGTCGACGTCGAGGGTATGCTTGACGCCAGAGTGCAGATAGAACTGCAGTTTCTCATTTCCTTTCTGAACTACTCCGAACTGCGTGTTGCCTTTCGTGATATAGGGTGCTCCCTCGTACGTCCCGCTCAGTTTGCCAGGCCTGACGTCGAAACTGATGGTCAGTGCCTTGCCCGAGAGTTCCACGTTACTGCTGCGATACACCTCCACCCACTCGTCGTGGCCGTTGAGGTGCAGCACGCCTTTCTCTACCTTGGCATTGCCCATCAGGTGGACTGGCGTGTTGTAGGGTGAACTGTCAGTCAGGGGACGGATATGTTCCGTGAGGCCTGGGTTGACGAAGTCCCAGATGGCGCCACCCATCAGTCGGGGATGACGGCGGATGACCGTCCAGAACTCGTCCATGCCTCCACCCGCATTACCTGCTACAGACAGATACTCGTCCATGAACGACGGACGTGGATCCTCCGATTCGGGCACCATTGCCGTGTTCATCTCCAACTCGTAAGGCGTTGGATAGCGAGGTCCGATGATGTCTTCGGCAGGATGAGCGTAGGCATTGCCTCCATACATGAAGTAACGTGTGGGGTCGAGGCGTTTGCCCTCCTTCACCACTTCCGTAATCAGCGGGCCTTCGCCACTCTCGTTGCCTGCACTCCAGAACAGCACGCAGGCGTGGTTGCGGTCGCGCAGTACCAGTTTCTGTACGCGTTCCACGTACATCTCACGGAATCGCTGGTCGTTGGAGATATATTCGCTGGCATGGGCCTCGTCGCCTGTTTCGTCGATGATATACAGGCCGTATTCGTCAGCCAGTTCCAGATATTTGTTCACTGGCGGGTAGTGCGAGGTGCGCACGGCATTGAAGTTATGCTGCTTCAGGATCTCCATATCCTTTCGGATGGTCTCCTCGTTCATGGCATGACCCAGTTCGGGATGCTGCATGTGGGTATTGGTGGCATTTACCTTGATAGGCTGTCCGTTCAGGTAGAATGTCTGATGGCGGATCTCTGTCTCCTTGAATCCCATCTTGCTGCTGATCTGCTGCAGCACGTCGCCCGACTCATTCAACAGTTCGAGTGTCAGTTGATAGAGCACGGGTGTCTCGCAAGTCCACTTGTCGGGGTTGGAGACCTGTGAGGTGAGCGTGAGCGATTTCTTGCCTTTGTGAGTCATTGTGAAAGGGTCGGACAGCATCTCCTTCACCAGGTTTCCTTTCGCATCCTTCAGGGTGGCGCGTACGGCAAAAGTGCCACTGACGTCCTCATATTTCTTCACATCGACAGCCACTTGTAGAGTGGCATCCTTGTATTGGTCGTCAAGGTCGGTGGTGACAAACCAGTCGAACAGCCGGGTCTTCGGCGTGGCATAGAGGGTCACATCGTCGCAGATGCCTGCCAGGCGCCAATAGTCCTGTCCTTCCAGATAGTAGCCGTCACAATATTTCACCACACAGACGGCCAGCACGTTCTTGCCAGGTCGCAGGTAGGGCGTCACGTCATATTCCGCAGGCTCCTGACCTCCTTCGTTATAGCCCACCTGTTGTCCGTTCAACCATACGAACGAACCACTCTGTACCTTCTCCAGACGCAAGAATACCTGCTGTCCCTTCCATGCAGCGGGCAGGGTGAACGTCTTCCTATACGCCCCCGTAGGATTGTAGTCCCTGGGTACGAAGGGCGGATTGGCCTTGAAAGGTGCAGGCACATTACGGAACTGCGGGTCGCCGTAGCCTTGCATCTCCCAGTTGCTCGGCACATGGATGGTGCGCCACTTGCCACCCTTGAAGTTCGTTGCAAAGAAATTATGCGGCACCTCCTCTGGTGTGTTGGCAAAGAAGAACCGCCAGTCTCCATTGAGCGACAGATGGTTGGGGGCGAGGTAGTAGGCATGTCCCTCTTCCTGGTTCTCCTCAAAGACAGAGGTGTTCTCGATGTAATCATAGAGATGCTCCAGATACTGGGCGTTCATCTGTAATGAACAGGCTGCGAACAGGCAGAGGGTTAGTTTCTTGATGATCATAATGTTAGTTTTTGAAGTGATATGATATTTTGCTTGCAAAGGTAGCCATTTTTTTTATTACGACAAAATATATTAAAATATATCGTGAAAAGTTTTGTATTCCGCTCGTAAATTTGTACCTTTGTCGCCCAAATCATCGAGAATATGGAATCAAAGTTAGTTGTTTACAATACGTTGACGCGACAGAAGGAGCGCTTCGAGCCGTTGCATGCCCCCAATGTGGGTATGTATGTGTGTGGACCTACCGTCTATGGTGATCCCCATCTGGGGCATGCCCGTCCTGCCATTACCTTCGACCTGGTGTTCCGCTATCTGAAGCACCTGGGGTATAAGGTCAGATACGTGCGTAATATCACGGATGTAGGTCACCTGGAGCATGATGCCGACGAGGGTGAGGACAAGATTGCCAAGAAGGCACGACTGGAGCAGTTGGAGCCGATGGAGATTGCCCAGTACTACACCAACCGCTATCATGCGGCGATGGATGCCCTGAACGTGTTGCGCCCCTCTATCGAGCCCCACGCCTCAGGCCATATCATCGAGCAGCAGCAACTGGTGCAGCAGATTCTCGACAACGGTTTCGCCTACGAGAGCAACGGCTCTATCTATTTCGATATCGAGGCCTACAACAAACAGTTTAAATATGGTATCCTCTCAGGCCGAAGCCTTGAGAATATCAAGGATGCCAGCCGCGAACTTGACGGCGTGGGCGAGAAGCGTAACCAGGCCGACTTCGCCCTGTGGAAGAAGGCACAGCCCGAGCACATCATGCGCTGGCCCTCACCCTGGAGCGACGGATTCCCTGGCTGGCACTGTGAGTGTACGGCGATGGGACGTAAGTATCTGGGTGAGGAATTCGACATCCATGGCGGTGGCCTCGATCTCGTGTTCCCCCATCATGAGTGTGAGATTGCCCAGGCACAGGCTTCGATGGGGCATCCTGCCGTGAAGTACTGGATGCACAACAACATGCTGACCATCAACGGCCAGAAGATGGGTAAGTCGTATAACAACTTCATCACCCTGGAGCAGTTCTTTACTGGTAACCACGAGAAACTGGAGAAGGCTTACTCGCCCATGACCATCCGCTTCTTCATCCTCTCTGCCCACTATCGTGGTACTGTGGACTTCTCTAACGAGGCTCTGCAGGCAGCCGAGAAGGGACTGGAGAAACTGATGAACGGCATTGCCGACTTGGAGCGTGTGCAGCCTGCTGACAAATGTGATGCAGAGACTGAGAAGGTGGTGAAGGGTCTGCGTGAGAAGTGTTACGACGCCATGAACGATGATTTCGCCACACCGCTGGTGATCAGTTATCTCTTTGAGGCTTGTACGTCCGTCAATAAACTCATCGACCACAAGGCGACCATCTGTGCCGACTGTCTGAAGGAACTCTCAGAGACCATGCGCCTCTTTGCCTTCGACATCCTCGGATTGAAGGCTGAGAAGAGTGGCTCTAACGACAGCCGTGAGGAGGCCTTCGGCAAGGTGGTGGATATGGTGCTCGAACTGCGTGCCAAGGCCCGTGCCGAGAAAGACTGGGCTACCTGCGACAAGATCCGTGATGAACTGAAGGATGCAGGCTTCGAGGTGAAGGACACCAAGGACGGCGTCACGTGGAAACTGAACAAGTAGTTTTTTTGTTTACAGTTTACGGTTTACAGTTTACAGATGATTACTTCTATAGGCAGATACTATAGGTAGAACCTTGAGTGGCTTGCCAGGTTATCATCTGTAAACCGTAAACTGTAAACTGTAAACCGTAAACTGTAAACTATAACCCATACGCCTCTTTCGTCATTTCAACGGCGATGGTATTTTCGCGGAAGTCGTCAAACGAGAGATAGTCGAGTCCTTCGTGGGGACGGTTGGTGCCCCACGAATTTTTCATGATAAAATATTTCTTGCCTTTGTCATCGTGGGCAATGCCGACGATGGCCATTGCATGGCCCTTACTCTCCCAGCAGATACCGTGGTGCTGGCGGACAGCACGCTCTGTCTTCGTAAGCAACGAGTCCATGGGGATATTCAGGAAACGGTCACGCAACCAGTTGTCTGGCGACTTCACCTCTGTCTCCTGATAATAGGGCGCTTCGTCTGTGCTTGTCAGCGCCACGTACTCGTCAGGAGCACAGACGCTTCGTGCAAACTCTTGGGGCGTATAGGTGGCACCGAGCATAAACACCCATTTGGGGGCTGGTGTCTGGATGGAACGCATGGCGTCGTACCCCACGATGCCGTATTTCTGAATGAGGTGGATCAGCGACTTGCCCATGCCACGCCTGTTCTCAGGACATTGTGGCTCCTGCTCCAGCATCTTCTCTATATAATAAGGTGAGAGGTTCACCGAGTCGCCCCATGACAGATGTTCCGTCTCGATGGCGGCGAGCATGGCATAGATCCAGCAGGTCTGGCTCTCGCCCTGATTCTTGATGGGGGTCATGCGGTTGAGAATCTCATGGGTATAGTGCTTCGGCTTCTGCTGAATACAGCCACAGAGAGATACAGCCAAAAACAGATATACAATTCGTTTCATGGCTGCAAAGGTACGAAAATATTTATAAATATTCTTATTTCTCGTATAAAAATACTACCTTTGCATCCGATATGAAGAAGATGGTCTGTTTGCTGATAGCCGTGATGACGGTTGTGCCTTGTCTCTCTCGCAAGAAGGTGGCAGTCGTCCTCAGTGGCGGTGGCGCCAAGGGCGTCGCCCATATAGGAGCCCTGAAAGTCATAGAGAAGGCAGGCATTCCCGTCGACATCATCACGGGTACGTCGATGGGTAGTCTGGTGGGAGGCCTCTATGCCATAGGCTATAATGCTCATGCCCTCGATTCCATCGCCCGTCATATGGACTGGGCTTATGCGCTTACAGACAGGGAGGACCTGAGCCGTCAGAGTATTGAAGACCGTCGGCGTCAGAACACCTATATGCTGTCGCGAGGACTGACGTTCGGGAAGCGTGAGTCGAATTCCGGGGGAATCATCAAGGGCAAGAATCTGGAGATACTGCTGCAGAGACTCTGCTTGGGCTATACCGACTCGATGGACTTCAGCCGTCTGCCCATCTCCTTCGCCTGTGTGGCGACAGACATCGTCGACAACAGCGAGGTGGACTTCACCTCAGGCATCCTGCCTCAGGCCATGCGCGCCTCGATGGCTATCCCTGCTGTCTTTTCGCCTGTACGTATTGGGGGGCGGGTGCTCTGCGATGGTGGACTGTGCAACAACTATCCTGCTGATCTCGCACGTAAGTTGGGGGCAGACATCGTGATTGGCGTCACCGTGCAGGACTCGCTGAAGAAAGCCGACGAGTTGGGCAGTACGATGAATATCTTGTTGCAGGTAGTCGACCTGAACACGCTGAATAAATACAACGAAAACCTCGCCATCACTGATGTGGCCATCCGTGTGAGTCCCAAGGGCTATAGTGCCGCCAGTTTCAACCCTGCTGCCGTCGACACGCTCCTCCGCCGTGGTGAGGAAGAGGCGATGCGCCATTGGGACGACTTGATGGCACTGAAGGAACACATCGGCATCGGCCCCGACTTTGAGCCTGTACGCTTGAGCCCAATGAGTCCGACAGTAATGACGGATAAGGTGCATATCGTTGGCTGCAGGTTTGAGAACATGACACCGCAGGACGAGAAGTTCCTGCGTCAGAAGTTCCACCTGAACCGCCTCGACAGCCTCGACTCCAAGGGCGAGGAGATCATCACCACCTCGATGCGTGTCGACCTGTTCTATCAGACAGCCACATCGCGCCTGGTGGAAGAAGGGGATGGCTACTGTCTGGTATTGACGGCAGGTAATCGGAAGACGAGTCAGTTGAACTTAGGCTTCCGCTTCGATACGGAGGAAATGGTGGCGCTGCAACTGAATGCGAACCTGCCTCTGAAGCAGTCCATGCACTTCAGTTCCGACATCACGCTCCGTCTGGGTAAACGGGTGATGGCTGGCGGTGAGATCCTGTACCACCCGCACGGCCTGCGTCTCACGCGACCTGCCTTCTCCTACTATTACCGTCATAGCGATATTGACATCTATTTAGAAGGCGAGCGTAGTTACACCGTGCTTTACAACCATCATCAGGCCGCCATAGAACCCCTTAACTTCAGTATCCGCAACTTCAACTTCCGCATAGGTCTGCGTTGGGATTATTTCCACTTCAGCAACCGCTTGTCGTCTGACGAGTTCCCCGGACTGTATTTCGAGAACGACCACTACTTCAGTTATCGGGCTTCCGTGAATTTCGATTCTGAGGACGACTGGCATTTCCCCACCCGTGGCGCACGCTTCAAGGCTGCCTATAATTATCTCACCACGAACTTCTACCAGATGAAATGTCTTGATGGTTATCTGGTAGGCCGGGGCGTGGGCGACCTGAGTGCCTCCTGGCGGAAGTCATTTGCGCTGAGCAGGAGTTTTACCTTCCAGCCCATGCTCTACGGAAGGCTGCTCTTCGGTCCGTTTGTCCCCTATGTCTTTAGCAATCTCATTGGCGGCGACAACTTCGGGCACTATGTGGAACAGCAGATGCCCTTTGCTGGCTTGGGCCACTTGGAGACTGCCGACGCTCAGTTCGCAGCCGTACAGTTGCAGGGACAGCAGCGTATTGGGCGCAGCCATTACGTGCTGCTTAAGGCGGCTGCCGCACAGTCTGCCTACGAGATGGAGGACCTGTTTAAGTCAAGAACGTTGTTAGGCGCTCAAATGGCCTATTATTATAACTCGATGTTTGGACCCTTGGGAGCGACGCTGGGCTACTCCAACCGCACCAAGACACCTTATTTTTATATCAACCTTGGTTATGAATTCTGAATACGAGATCATGGCGCCAGTCGGCTCCCGCGAGTCGCTGGTGGCAGCCATACAGGCAGGAGCCGACAGCATCTACTTCGGCATTGAGAAACTGAACATGCGGGCTCATTCTGCCTCGACGTTCACCATCGACGACCTGAAGGAGATTGCCCAGACTTGTCGTGAGCACGGCATCAAGAGTTATCTCACCGTCAATACCATCATCTACGGCGAGGATATCCCCCTGATGCATGAGATCATCGATGCCGCCAAGGCTGCAGACATCTCGGCTGTGATTGCCTCCGACGTGGCTGTGATGACCTATTGTAATAGAGTGGGGCAGGAGGTGCATCTCTCCACCCAGTTGAACATCTCGAACATCGAGGCCCTGCGCTTCTATGCCCAGTTCGCTGATGTCGTGGTGCTGGCGCGAGAACTGAATATGGATCAGGTGGCAGAGATCTACCGTCAGGTCTGCGAGGAGCATATCTGTGGTCCCTCAGGCGAACTCATCCGCATCGAGATGTTCTGCCACGGTGCCCTCTGCATGGCCATCAGCGGCAAGTGCTATATGAGCCTGCATGCCGCCAACCGCTCAGCCAATCGCGGGGAGTGCATCCAGGTGTGCCGTCGTAGTTATACCGCGACAGACAATGAGACCGGCTATCAACTCGATATCGACAATAAATACATCATGTCGCCCAAGGACCTGAAGACCATCCGTTTCATCGACCGCCTGATGAAGGCTGGCGTGCGGGTGTTCAAGATCGAGGGCCGTGCCCGTGGGCCAGAGTATGTCTACACCGTCGTGAAGTGCTATAAGGAGGCCATCCAGGCCGTGCTCGACGGCACCTTTACGGAGGAGTGCAAGGATGAGTGGGACGAGCGTCTCGCCACCGTCTTCAACCGTGGATTCTGGGACGGTTACTATCAGGGCCAACTCATGGGCGAGTGGAACAAGAACTACGGCTCCAACGCTACGGAGCGTAAGGTCTATATAGGCAAGGGCACGAAATACTACTCGAAACTCGGTGTCGCAGAGTTCACCGTCGAGGCTAATACCTTCAAGGTGGGCGACAAGATGCTCATCACGGGGCCCACCACGGGCGTCATCTACGTCACTGCTGATGAGATCCACGACGACAATGGTCCCGTCTCCGTCGCCCAGCAGGGCACCCGCGTCTCCATCGCAGTTCCAGAGAAAGTCCGTCCCTCAGACAAACTCTTCAAACTGGAGAAAAGTGATTAAACCATTAGAATAGACCATTTAATATACCATTAGAAAATACTTATGATGAAATTTCTTAAAAGAACTATTGGGGTGAAGACACCTGTCGCCGCCTGTCTGCTGGTGCTGACGGGACTGACGACGCGGGCCCAGGTGGTGAGCCAGGAACTGACGGCTGACGTGAACCGTTCTGCTGGCTTGAACTATGCCCTTCCGATCGAGAAGAAGATCAAGGACACGCCTGCCCCTCCAGGCAAGATGCCTTTTTACATCAACCACTACGGTTGCCCCAGCCCTTACTATCTCAAGGATTCTGCTGCCTACGTGGCTCCGTGCACGATCTTTGCCAAGGCAGACAGTCTCGGCAAACTCACACGCCTGGGACGTGACGTGAAGCGCCGTCTCGACCTGTTGAGACAGGATGCCCATGAGCGTAATGGTGAACTCACCGCAAAGGGTGTCGCCCAGAGCCGAGCACTGATGCGGCAGATGATGGAGCGTTTGCCTGATGCTTTTGTGCCAGATGGCTATTACAGTGGGCGCAGCGTTGTGCAGAACAACTGCATCCTGACCATGCAGGAGGCGATGATCCAACTGTCTGCCTCGCATCACCCCCTCTCGTACAACACCAGGTCCTCCCATAGGGAGAACAAGTTCATGAATCCGCAGGACAGGCTGCTGACGGTAAACCGTGTCGACTCACTGACGATGGCGCGCTATCAGCGCTTCTGTTCTCTCAACAGTGTCGCAGGACGGCTGATGGAGTCGCTCTTCAACGACCAGAACTACGTCGTCAGCCATATCGATCCCGCGGAACTCAGTCGTCAGTTGTTCATCCTGGCAGGCAGTATCCAGCATACAGGACTCGCTGGCACCGTCACGTTGTACGACATTTTCGACGCTGGTGAAATCCACCGTCACTGGAAGATGCTGAACGCATGGAACTATATCAACTACGGCGCCTGTGAGACGAACGGCGGCCACCAGCCCTATCTGCAGCGCTCCGTGCTCAGGAACATGATCCACTTGGGCGACAGCGCGATGAAGCGTGCGACGCCCATGAGCCACTTCCGCTATACCCATGAGCAGGTGGTGCTCTCGCTGGCCTGTCTGATGGAACTCGACGACTGTGGTCTGGAGACAGACAACTTCGACTCCCTTGAGGAGAACGGCTGGGCTGACTACCGTATTGCCCCCCTCGGCGGCAGCATCGTCATGATTCACTACCGCAGTGGGACTGACGACCCCGATGTGCTGGTGAAGGTGCTGCTCAACGGCCATGAGGCGCGCCTGCCCATACAGACAGACTGCGCCCCGTACTATCACTGGCATGATGTGAAAAACTATTATCTCCGTAAACTTTACCGCTATGAGAATGCCCGTTTCTAAACTGTTCGTATCCGCTCTGTTCCTTTGTATCGCCCAGGGACTGGGGGCTCAGACGGTTATCGACCTGATCAAGGCCAATCCCGCCTATGCCTCGTGCAACTATAACACCTATCCAGACAGCATCACAGCCGTCTACACGCCTGCCCCTGCAGGCAAGAAGCCTTTCTACTTCTCCCACTACGGCCGTCACGGTTCGCGCTATATCAGCAGCCGCAGCGGCTTCGACATCCCCTTTAAGATGGTGGCCCTTGCTGACAGTCTCAACGAACTGACACCCACGGGACAGCGCGTGTATCAGGAGATGAAACTCGTGATGCAAGACACCGAGGGCCGCTGGGGCGAACTGACGGGCTACGGGCGCAAGCAGCACAGGAATATCGCCCGCCGCATGGCCCGCAACTTCCCTGAGGTGTTCCATCCCGGAGCCAGGGTGCAGGCCTATAGTACCGTCGTGCCACGCTGTATCGAGTCGATGGGCACGGCGCTTATCGAACTGCTGCAGGAAGAGCCTACCCTGCAGGTTTCACAGGAGAGTTCTCAGCGCAACCAGTGGTTTATGAACTATCAGGACCGCGAACTGCGCCGCCAGCAGATGACGCCCCAGATCCGCAAGGTCTACAACGAGTATATCACCAAGTACATGGGCAACACACGTCTCATGGAACTGATCTTCAAGAATCCGGATATCGTTGAGGAGGTGGTCGATGAAGGACAGTTCAACTACTACCTGATGAAGATGGGTCTCTTCCAACTGAACACCCACCTCTATAGAAACACCTACCTGCTCGACATCTTCCAGGCAGACGAACTCTACCGCATGTGGCAGATCGACAATGCCCTCTGGTATCTGCAGCAGGGTGCCTGCAAACTCAATGGCGGGCGCCAGCCCTACAGTCAGCGGCACCTGCTTCGCCGTATCATTGCCGATGCCGACAGTTGCATACGCCTGGCCGATCCAGGGGCACAGTTGCGCTATGGCCATGAGACGGTGCTGCTGCCCCTTGTCTGTCTCATCGGCATCAATGGCTACGACCTCGAGACAGACGACTTCAGCCAACTGGAGGCGAAGGGCTGGTGGTGCTCCAGCGTCTTCCCCATGGGCTCCAACCTGCAGTTCATCTTCTACCGCAGTGGCTTGGATGACAGCGATGTGCTCTTCAAGGTGCTGCTCAACGAGGAAGAGGCGCGCCTGCCCATACAGACAGACTGCGCCCCATACTACCACTGGAACGATTTCAGGACCTACTGTCTCGACAAACTGGATCGTTACAAGTAAAACCAAACAAGGCCCGCAGTCATGCGAGCCTTGTTTGGTTTTTACTGAAAGGAGGACTCTTATCCTGTTTCCTTCGAGTTATAAAGTTTCATAAAGGTTTGTGTATGTCTCAACAACTCCTGTGGGAGTGCCTTTTTCGTCGACATATTCGAGATTGAGTGTTTTCTCCTTTTCAATGTTCTTTATGATAGCAAGAGAAGAAACCTCACCGTTTTTGTTAGTCCTGATAAGTATGCCTCCTTTGATTTCGTACGTTCCTTCTTCTTGGCGGAGAAGTTCATCTTCGGTTGCGTTTGGAACATCAACATTATAATTACCGTTATCCTCGAAAGTAATGTAAGTGGTAATCTTCTTGTCTTTAAGAATAACCCAATTACCAGCGATGAGAGCCTTTAATTCATCATCCGACTTGATCTGCTCTTCCGACTTGGCCAAACAGAACGTGATCTTGGAGAAAGCACCGCCAAGTTTCGAAGCCAGACTCTTCTGCAGGTCTTCATCTAGGATAAGCATATTGATGACATCGGCAGGCTTGTTGTCCTTGCCGAGGACAGTCAACTTACCATAACTTTTGCCATCGTTGTCGGTCAGCGTGAACTCCGTATTGCCATCAGCGGTGGGTGTTGCGGTGCCCATCATCTTGGTGGTCAGGAAAGGAGTGATCAGTTCCGTGTACTTCTCTTGGTTGGGCACTGTGCAGACCAGATTTGTGGGATCCTGGGTGTCAGGCTTGCTGAATGGAGTGATCGTCAGGATTGCTTTTGCAATAGCCTCCATGTCGTCATTGCTGGCTGCCTGCATGTATATGACATTTGTGACATTGAGCGCCTTCTTGATGTCAGACGGCATCTCAATCCATGCATAACCAACAAGCCCGTTCATCGCTGGCAGCACCTTATAGAACGTAATACTGTCTTTGCGGTTCTCCTGAGGGGCGTTGAGGAGATAGTAAGTAGCCTCGACAAACATTTCTGAAAATTTAGTCCTTTCGAAGGCAGTCGTTTCCACTCCCTCGGGGAGCAGTTTCAGGAACTCTGCCTTGGCTGCTTCGAAGTCAGCAACGTCAAGCCGCATAATGTCGACATCTCTTCCTCCTACTGCAAGTTTGGCAGGGGTATAGCGCCCATCGGCCTTGATGTTCTCCACAAACATAGAGGCCTGGTCTGGCTGTACCGGCTCTGGGATTGGTACTACGGGATTGTCTACTCCGTTTACTCCATCTGTACACGATGTGGTCGCGAAGCCGCAGGTAAGGATGGCGGCCATCATCCATAAGATACTTTTCTTCATCTTGTTAAATTGTGGAAATTATAGTTAGTTGCTAGTCTTCAACTGCATATCAATTCTGATAAATTTCGTGCAAATGTAGACAATAATTGCCAACAACCCATAACCTTACTGATATTTTATAAAAAATTAACTAAAAAATCACGTTTGTTATCTGGATTTGTTTTCCAGAATATAGTTCTCACTCTTTTCATGCTTTTCGAAAGTCACCTTTCCGTTTTCATCGATATTTACAATGATATTGGAGTATGCTCTCTTAGCGACATCGGCGCCCTCGGTCTCTATGTCCGTTCCACTCAGATTGAGGTCATCATCAACCTTATAATATACATCAGGCATGGATTCGCCCTTGTATTTCCTTAAGACTTTGATTCCAAAGTCCTTGCGTACAAAGGTCCAGTTGCCAGTTTTTCCTGCCCTGGGCTCAACTTCAGTGAGAAGTTGAATAGTGGCGGGAAGCGTGATTGATTTCCTGTTCTGCCTATACGTGGCAGTCATTAGCATACCCTGTGTATAGGCAAAGCCCTGCCAATGATAGGTGTTCATGGTCTTGAATTTGTTGAAGGTAGGCCTGTCGGTGTCATAATAAACATTGACTATAATTTCCCAGCCGTCTTGTCCGGGAACAACGTTCGCTCCAGGCTGCTGGTCATCCTGATTGTCGTATGGCGGATTATTGATGGGGAAACCTGTGTTGGCCTCCAACCAGCGGCTCCAGCCCGTCTGCTTGTCAAACTCCAGTTGGTGGTAAGTCTGGCTCCAGGCAAACCACGGGGTGTTTTTACCCAGCACGGTCAGGTTCAGGTTGCTGATGTCAACCGTTGCCAGATTGCCGTCTTTATTGTAGCCATAAATCTTTGTCGGCTCTTTCTTAAGGATGGTACTGCCGATAAAACCCTTTGCGCCAAGACTGACATTATAACTAAGCCAATGCGGGGTGATCTCCTTATACCCTTCCGACTGGATGGAATAGTAGTGGCATACCTGTGCTGCCTGCAGCGCATTTTCCAGATTGTCATAATAGTGCCATTCGTTGGGGAGATGGCCGAAAGCGTTGGCTTGTAGTTTCTCACAGTAGTCTCTCAGGTCGTAGAGAGGAAAGCCCGGAGAATACTGATAGCAGTCTGATGCTGCATACTGGAAGTCCTCGGTCTGTGCTCCGCCCATGTTTTTGATGGCGAAGTCCACATAGTCTCTGAGGGCCGTCAGAATGGCGGGGAACTTCTTCATGTCAGTCAGCACGAAATCCACATTACGCGCCCACGTCACTCCGTGTAGCATCCAGAGCATGCTGTTACGTAGTGCACACGTCTTGGCATATCTTGACATGGCATCGGTGAAGGCATCGCCTGCTGAGGCGTTATACAGTTCTTCCACAAAAGCCTGGTGATTCCCACCACCATTGGTGTGGCCCGATGCCAGTACATAGTCTGTCAGGTTGATTACCTCTGAGAGGGTCTCCATGTTGTTCATCAGGCAACAATCGAAATAGAGCATCGTCAGGTGCATTCCGCTCTTTTCGAGTGCGGTACGGATTTCCTTGCAGGTGATGCCCCTGCCGGCTAGGTTGTCGTCGAAACACGTTGCCCGGGTGCCCATCTTCTCAAGGCTTTTGTCATAGTCGTCGTTGACAGCATAACCACCACCATGGTCGCTGAGCACCAGGATATAGTTCTTGGCAGGGGCCACTTTCTGGCAATATTTCATAAAATTGACGATTGAGTCAGGCTGGAAGAATTCTGCCTTCTCGCTCTGCGTACCATAGATATAGTCGTCTTTTAACAAGAGCATCGGCGACTTCTCTGTGTTGACGATATTGGGTGAAGCCTCATAGCGATAGACGTGGCCTGGCTTGCCGCTGGGTAAGAAGCCGCTGATTCCGTTGATGGAGGCTTGTGAAGAGTATTTGTATTGTATCAGGTAGCGCACTTTCTTGTTGTCGGCCTTGATAGCGCCGGCTGCATTTTTGATATCGGTTTCAATCTGGTTGTCGAGATTGCCACCGCCTACGGTATAAAGCATCACGGTATAGTCGGCCTCGTCACCATCACTGCCCCAGCCGCCACCGCCATTGACAACGATCAGGTTGCCTATGGCTAAAGGTAATGTGATGAAGTGGGGCTCCTGGTCCTCAAAGTCGATATTCAGCCTGATGGTGTTGCCTGTCTTGGTCACGATGGTCACCTGAGCCTTACGTTCCTTCAAGTCGGAAGCCGCGTCGCCTTTCAGCCTGATCACGGGATAGGTGCCGCCCGAGAGCCACTCGAAACCTGTCGTGGGGTCTGTGTATCCTGCAAGTGTTGTGGGCCCTGCGTTCTCCACCTGGAGCCAACTGGCGTTTGAGGTCACGCTCGCCAATTCGGGGTTGTAGCCTCCCTCAATGGTGAGCAGGGTGCCGTCTGGCATGTCTGAAAGATGTACGTCGTACTCGGCATCAATGTTCAGGTACGATGGAACTGCCGGGTTGTCCGCGCTGTCACTGCATGCTGTCATCATAAGGCCACAGGTAAGGATGGCGGCCATCATCCATAAAATACTTTTTTTCATCATTTATTATTATTTCTATAGATTGTATCTCTTGTAATGTCATATTAGTTAATATGGTGCAAAGTTACAAAAAAAATTTGAAATAGCAAAGAAATACAACTGTTTTTTTCTCTTTTTTACGTTGGTGCCCTCATCGTGCATATACGAGGGCATTTGTGCAGTCCCCCGTCACTTAACCCTGTTAGTAATGCCTGTTTACTCCGTTACCGATGCCTGTTTACTCTGTTACCGATGCCTCCTAACCTTATATCCCTATCCTTTACACCCATACCAGGCATCCTTTACTCACTTAACTGCCGTCCTTTATTTCGATGAGTGAGGAGTTTTTCCGAGGAGTGAGCCACTATCAATTCCTGCATGTCTGGGATCCTGTGCAAATGCAATTTGTGCAAATGCAATTTGTGCAATTGCTAAATTCAACCCGTTGTACTAACAAACTAACAAACTAACAAAAGTGTTTTTAAATAATCAACAACTGAGACCTAAAGAATTATATATATTATAATATATAATATATTATATATTATAATATATATAATTTGTTATTACTTAAATGTTCATCTTGATGTTCATCTTGATGTTCATTTTGATTTAATTTTCATTTTGATTTTCATTTGTTAGTTTGTTAGTTTGTTTGATTGTTAGTTGTTGTACTTCAGACTGAATAGTTGCAAATTGCAATTGCACAATTGCACAATTGCACAATTGCATTAAGGCACTGTCGAAATCAGTAAATCTCATTAAACGCACATTGGACTTGCATCCCTGCAAGCCCAATGCACATTACTAACTAATAACCAAAAAGCATTTCAAATGAAAACAATTAACCCTATATAAATAACAGTATGAATCTTAAATCTGATGCAAAGTTAAGGCGGAAATCGGCTGATTCCAAGAAAAATCGCAATTTCTTCTCCTGCTTGTATGGACAGATGCCCGACTTTTGGACAAATCGGGGAAATTGTTTCAGAAATTGTCCAAAAGAACCCAAAAAAGGTGTAAGAATCTTAGGCGGTTTGAAAATAAAACGGTAACTTTGCAGCCTGAATTGGTAAGACTGTGATATAAACGAATATGAAGGATCATACTGGGACCGGAAAAGTGAGGAAATCGATACTGCTTATTGTGGCATCGGCATTGTTGCTGATGCTGGTGGTGTCTTTTCTCGTTTGCGGCTATACCCTCATGAAGGAGACCCATGTGTGCTACATGGGCATCATGAATATGTCCTCACAGAAGATCTCCAAGACCATCGGCGGTATGGAGATGAACGCCAGGAACGTGTTTGACGAGGTGGGGAAACACTTGGACTCCCCTGAGTCTGTGATAGAAGCCTTGAAGAGCAAGACCAGTCTGAATATGGATGTCAAGGGATATTTCGCAGCCTTCGTGCCCAACTATTTCCCTCAGAAGGGACAATGGTTTGAGCCGTATGTGCACCAGGCGGATTCCAGTGGCAGGTTCACGGTCAGGGATGTAGGATCGGCCAGCCATGACTATACGAAGTCTGACTGGTATGTCCGTGCCCTGGACGCGAAGGATTGCTTCTGGTCTGATCCTTATTTCTATTATGACGGTACGGGCATCAGTGGCCGCTATTGCACGTTTGTAAAGCCCGTTTTCGATGCGTCAGGACGCCTGGCCTGCGTCTGCGGGGCAGATATGACGTTCGAATGGCTGACCAACGAACTGAGACGGATGGACGATGCCACCAGGCGTAGTGATATGCTGACACAGTTCCGCATGTTTGCCGGACTCGACTTCTATACCGTGCTTCTCGACAAGGACGGCAATTGCATCGCCTATCCGGAGGGAAGGAGCGTGCCTTTGAAGGATGAGGCGGTGCTGCGAAATCTGGCAGAGAAGAAGAGTGGTTCTGTGGATGTGACGGTCAACGGTGTGTCGTCGAAAGCCTATTACGCTCCCATGGAGCATATCGGCTGGTCGGTGGCGGTGATTGTGCCTGATCATGTGGTATGGAAACCGATGCTGATCGTGGGAACCATTCTCCTGACGGTGGCAGTCTTCGGGTTCCTGGTCGTGTGGCTGGTACTGCGCCGTGGTGTTAATCAAAGAAAAGAAGAATAAAATGACAATCAACGAGATTCAAGACGAGATCATAGAGGAATTCTCTGGCTTCGACGACTGGATGGACAAATACCAGTTGCTGATAGACCTGGGCAACGAACAGGAGCCGCTGGAGGACCAGTATAAGACGGAACAGAACCTGATAGACGGTTGCCAGAGCCGGGTGTGGCTGGTGGCCGATCTTGTGGATGGTGGAATGTGGAATGCGGATGGAAAGGTGGTCCACTTCCGTGCGGAGAGTGATGCGCTCATCGTGAAAGGCATTGTGGCCCTGCTGATCCGTGTGCTCTCTGACCATACGCCTCAGGAGATTCTGAATGCCGACCTGTACTTTATAGAGCAGATAGGACTGAAGGAACACTTGTCGCCTACCCGCAGCAACGGACTGGTGGCAATGGTCAAGCAGATGCGTGTTTATGCGCTGATTTTCAGCAAGAAACAGTAGTCCGGCTTAACCAAAACGGGAAACTTTGGCAGGCGCTTGGTTTGTCAAAGTTTTCCGTTTTTATAACCTAAGTGTCTGATAGTAAGGCGTTTAATATTTATTAACGCAAGAAAAGTTTCCCGAAATGGAAAACTTTCAAATAATTGTTGTAACTTTGCAAACGGAATTTGGAAAACTAAAAAACTTTTGAAATATGATCCAGACAGTAGTAAAGCGCGACGGGCGTATTGTGGGCTTTAATGAGCAGAAAATCATGGCTGCCATCCGTAAGGCGATGATCCATACCGACAAGGGAGAGGACGAGCGCCTGTTGTATCAAATCACTGACCATATCGCCCAGCGTGGGGAAAGTCAGATGACCGTAGAACAGATTCAGGATGCCGTGGAGGTGGAACTGATGAAGTCGAGCCGCAAGGATGTGGCCCAGAAATACATTGCCTACCGCCATCAGCGCAGCGTCGCCCGTAAGGCCAAGACGCGCGAGGTGTTCCTCGATATCGTGAACATCAAGAAAAACGACCTGACGCGTGAGAATGCCAACATGAACGCCGACACGCCTGCAGGCATGATGATGAAGTTCGCCTCGGAGACCACCAAGCCCTTCGTGGACGACTATCTGCTCTCTGAGGAGAGCCGTGACGCTGTGGAGAAGAACTACCTGCACATCCACGACAAGGACTACTATCCGACGAAGTCGCTGACCTGTGTGCAGCACCCGCTGGACAATATCCTGAACTGTGGCTTCATCGCTGGTCACGGTGCCTCGCGCCCAGCCCGCCGTATCGAGACGGCCTCGGTGCTGGCTTGTATCTCGATGGAGTGTGCCCAGAACGAGATGCACGGTGGTCAGGCCATTCCCGCCTTCGACTTCTATCTGGCTCCATACGTCCGCATGAGTTATGTGGAGGAACTGAAGGCGCTGGAAGACCTGAATGGCGAGAGTTACAAGGACCTGTACGACGAGCCGCTGATGGACTATCTCAAGAAGCCGCTCGATGGACTGACGGGTAAGGAGCGCGCCCAGCAGCACGCCATCAACAAGACGGTGGGGCGTGTGCATCAGGCCATGGAGGCCTTCATCCACAATATGAACACCATCCATTCGCGTGGCGGTAACCAGGTGGTGTTCTCCTCTATTAATTATGGTACGGACACGAGCGCGGAGGGCCGTTGTGTCATGAGAGAGATCCTGCTCTCCACCTACGATGGCGTGGGCAATGGCGAGACGGCCATCTTCCCCATCCAGATCTGGAAGAAGAAGCGGGGCGTGAACTATCTGCCTGAGGATCGTAACTTCGACCTCTACCAGTTGGCCTGTAAGGTGACGGCACGCAGGTTCTTCCCCAACTTCCTGAACCTCGACGCGACCTACAATCAGGACTGCGACTGGCGGGCTGACGATCCGAAGCGCTATGTGCACGAGGTGGCTACGATGGGATGCCGCACCCGTGTGTTCGAAAACCGTTTCGGACCCAAGACCAGCATCGGACGCGGAAACCTCTCGTTTACGACCATCAACATCGTGAAACTCGCCATCGAGGCTGCTCTCGAGGAGGGTGGCATGAAGGTTGGGATAGGAGAGGTGCCCCAGGAGATCAAAGATAAGCGAGTGGCGCTCTTCTTCGCCAAACTCGACCATATGCTCGAAGTGGCTGCCAAGCAACTCGACGACCGCTTCCAGTTCCAGAAGACGGCCTTCGCCAAGCAGTTCCCCCTGCTGATGAAGAGTCTCTGGATCGGTGCTGACAAACTGAAGCCCTATGATACCGTTGAGAGCGTCATCAATCAGGGTACCCTGGGTATCGGCTTTATCGGACTGGCAGAGTGTCTCGTCGCCTTGACAGGTAAGCATCACGGTGAGAGCGAGGAGAGTCAGGAACTGGGTCTGAAGATCGTGGGGTATATGCGCCAGCGTATCAACGACTTCTGCGATCAGTACCACCACAACTACTCCGTGCTGGCTACGCCTGCAGAGGGCCTGAGCGGCAAGTTCACGAAGAAGGATCGCAAAGAGTTTGGCATCATCCCAGGCGTGACGGACCGTGACTACTATACCAACTCGAACCACGTGCCTGTGTACTACAAGTGCTCTGCCCGTCATAAGGCAGAGGTGGAGGCACCTTACCATGAGATGACGCGAGGAGGTCATATCTTCTATGTGGAGATTGACGGCGATGCCACCCATAATCCTCAGGTGATCATGAGCGTGGTGGACATGATGGACCAGTTGAACATGGGCTATGGCTCTGTGAACCACAACCGTAACCGTTGCATGGACTGTGGCTATGAGAATGCGGACGATAAGTTGGAGAAGTGTCCGAAGTGCGGCTCGACGAACATCGACAAACTGCAGCGCATCACGGGCTATCTCGTGGGAACGACAGACCGTTGGAACTCTGGCAAACTTGCTGAACTGAATGATCGCGTGACGCACATCGACCACGGGACGAAGGATTTGTTTGGGGAGTAGGGTTTTGTTTACGGTTTACAGTTTACGGTTTACGGTTTACAGTTGATATGCTAGCAAGCCATTAAAACTGCCTTCAGTGTAATCATCTGTAAACTGTAAACCGTCAACTGTAAACAAAAAAACAGATGCCATGATAAGAGTACTTGACATCATAGAGGATACGATGGTGGACGGTCCGGGGTTCCGGACCTCCATCTATTGCGCTGGGTGTGGGCATCAGTGTCCTGGCTGCCATAATCCCCAGTCGTGGGACTTCAACGGCGGGCACGAGATGTCGACAGCACAGTTGATGCGTATCATCATGGCCGACCCCTTCGCCAATGTAACCTTCTCGGGTGGTGATCCCATGTATCAGGCAGCAGGCTTTGCTGAACTGGCGAGAGCCATCCATGAACAGTCGAACAAGGATATATGGTGCTATACAGGTTTTACGTTTGAAAGCCTGATCCATGAGGACCAACGAGAGTTGCTGGAGCAACTCGACGTGTTAGTCGACGGACCCTTCATTGAGAAACTGCGTGATCCTGACCTGCTCTTCAGAGGCTCCTCCAACCAGCGCCTTATCGATGTGCAGGCCTCACTCTATGCTGGTAAGACCATCCTTTGGCAAGCGAATATTGATATTTAGTTTACAGTTTACGGTTTACAGTTTACAGATGATTACACTGAAAGCAGTTTTAATGGCTTGCCGGCATATCAACTGTAAACTGTAAACCGTCAACTGTAAACTAAAAAAATCACTCTTCGTTCAGATAGAACTTCGAGTACGCCACATAGTGCTCGGCATTATCCGTCTGTCCTGGGCGTACGGGCTTGAGGTACTTGGCTGGTACGCCGCCCCAGATCTCGCCAGCAGGAATCTTCGTGTTCTGGAGTACGAGGGCACCTGCTGCCACGATGGAGCCTTCGCCCACCTCACAGCCATCGAGTAGGGTAGAGCCCATGCCGATCAGGGCATGGTCGTGGATGGTGCAGGCATGTACGGTGACATTGTGGCCTATGGTGACGTAGTTGCCAATATGGGTGGGGCCTGTCTCATGGGTCACGTGGACACAGGAGCCATCCTGGATGTTCGTGCAGTTGCCGATGGTGATGGGGGCGACGTCGCCGCGTACCACGGCATTGAACCACACGGAACACTCATCGCCCATCGTCACATCGCCCACAATCGTGGCGTTCTCACTAAAATAACAATCTCGTCCCCACTTGGGAGCCAGACCGCGGTAGGTTTTGATAAGAGCCATATTTTTATGTTTTTTGTTTACAGTTTACGGTTTACAGTTTACAGATGATTACATTGGAGGCGGAGTGGCTTGCCAACAAATCAACTGTAAACTGTAAACCGTCAACTGTAAACCAAGAAAAATCAGAGGTTCGGATTAATCTTGCTCCACTCTGAGATGGGAGGAACGATGTTCAGCGTCACCAGTTCGTCGCGCATCTTGCAGAGGTGCTCATAACTCTGGTCGAGTTTGGCGTTCTCCTCGGCAGTACCCTGGGGAACCTCGAACTTAGCACCCTCAGCAGTCATGGTGGTCTTCATGGCCATCATGATGTGGTCGTACTTGTCAGTCTTCACGTAGGTACCAACGGGGAAGCGGAAGGGCTCACCACCCATGGCTGCACGGATCATCTCAACAGAGAGGTAACTGGGGCTCTGGAAAGAACTGCGGCCACGGAGTTCGATGATCTTGGCACCACCCTTGGTGACGTCGATCTTCATCTGCTCCCACTCCTCTGCGGGGAACTCGGCGGTGCCGATGATGTCTGTCAGTTTACGGCCTGCAATCTCCACATGGCTGCCGAAGACGGCCATCTGCTCACCGTGGCCACCATAGGTGGCGCAACCAGTGATCTGGTTCTGCATCACACCGAACTTCTTGGCGAGTGCGCTCTGCAGACGGGTGGTGTCGAGACCTGCGAGGGTTGTCACCTGTCCGGGTTTCAAACCAGAGTACAGAAGGGTTACCAGACCAGTGAGGTCAGCAGGGTTGAAGATGATCACCACGTGCTTCACGTCAGGGCAGAACTTCTTGATGTTCTGGCCAAGTTCCTCGGCAATCTTGCAGTTGCCAGCGAGCAGATCCTCACGGGTCATGCCAGCCTTACGGGGAGCGCCACCAGAAGAAATGATGTACTTAGCGTTCTTGAAAGCCTCCTCAGCGTCAGTCTCCTCGGCAACACCCTCGGGAGAGAATACGTCGTAAAGACAGATTTCACTTGTCAGACCCATCATCAGGGCAGACTGAGCCATGTTTGAACCAATCATGCCAGCAGCGCCGACGATGGTCAATTTTTCGTTTGTTAAAAATGCCATAATTGTAACATTAATTGTTTGTTGTATTAAAAGTGCTGCAAAGATAAACAAAAAATCTCATGTTTACCCTTTTCTAATATTAATCTGTGTTAATCCGTTGAATTTGTGCTGCAATTTTTGTAATTTTGCGAACTTGAAATAGCAAAAAACAATAATGATTATGAGGACTAAAACAATTTTAGCACTGTTTGTAACCATGATGGCCACGATGGCTTGTCAGGAGTCAAAGCAGGATGAAAATGTGGAAACGGAAGAGTTGGATGTCCCGGAATGTGTGGTGACCACCCCGCCCGATTCCCTGCATCTGGATCCGTTCTATAAGAAATATGTGGATGTGAATGGTATCCCGCTGATTTCATCCCACCGTGTACCAGACTCTGCCATTGTGGCGGCTCACCGTACACTGTATGCCATGACGAGTATGCTGCCAAAGGTGGTGCTCGACTCTATGGTAAATAGAAGTACGCGCGTGGCTATCATGGCCCGTTATGAGGGAACGACGGATATTCCCGAACATAGGGACCTGGCTAATGATACGACCTTGAACTGGGACTTGCGTGCCAGAGGACTCGGCGGCGACCTGAATCTGCCGCTGACTTCATGTGCTGAGGAGAATGTGCTGGCTTATCAGATTGACAAGTATCATGCCGAAGATATCCTGATTCATGAGTTTGCACACTCTATCCATCTGATCGGATTGATGCTGGCCGTTAAAGACTTCGACTCCCGTCTGAAGCAGTGTTATGAGAATGCCAAGATGAGGGGTATTCTCGATGCGACCTACCGTATTACCGACAAGGAGGAGTATTTCGCTGAGGCTGTGCAGGACTGGTTTAACGTGAATGCTGAGATGGACCATGCCGACGGTAAACACAACTGGTGTAACACCCGGGAGGAACTGGAGGAGTATGATCCTGATCTCTACAGCCTGTTGGCTGAATACTTCCCTAAGACCAATCTTCAGATCAGCAAGCATAAGAAAGTAAATGAGATTTCAAAATACTAACAGATCCGATTCTACAATGGCTACAACAAACATCAAGATTGGGAAAAGCACTTATATCCGCCGCAGGGCACAGTTGAAGAAGGATATGGGCAGCGGACTGCTGCTCTTCCTTGGAAACGACGAGGTAGGCATGAACTATGCTGACAACACCTATCCTTTCCGTCAGGACAGCACCCTCCTCTATTTCTTCGGGCTCGACTATGCTGGTCTGGCTGCCGTCATCGATGTGGATGAGGACCGTGAGATCGTGTTTGGCAATGAACTCACCATCGATGATATCGTCTGGACGGGTATCCAGCCCTCGTTGAAGGATAAGTGTTCAGAGATCGGCATCAGCGACACGATGCCCATGAACGAACTGAAGAACTATCTCGATAAAGCCCGTGCCAAGGGTCAGACAATCCATTTCCTGCCGCCCTATCGCGGTGACCACAAGGTGTGGCTCTGCGAACTGCTCGGGGTGGAACCTGCTGCTCAGACGGCTAAGGCCTCCGTGCCATTCATCAAGGCCGTCATCGCCCAGCGTAACTATAAGGATGAGGAGGAGATCCGCCTGATAGAAGAGAGCGTCGACCTGAGTACGGAGATGCATCTGGCTGCCTATCGGACCGTAAGACCAGGTATCCATGAGTCGCAAGTGGCTGCTGCTGTGGAGGAAGTGGCCTGCCGTCATGGCAATGCGCTGGCCTTCCCGACGATTGCCACCACGCAGGGACAGGTGCTCCATAACCATGGATTCATCCATCAGTTGAAGGAGGGTGACATCTTCCTGCTCGATGCCGGTGCCGAGACAAAGTCGCACTATTGCGGCGACCTCTCTTCGTCGATGCCTGTAGGAGAGAAGTTTACGGAACGTCAGGAGATCATCTATCAGATCCATCTTGCCAGTTTCCAGGCAGCAGTGGATACCTTGAAGTTGGGCGTGCCTTTCCGTGAGGCCCACATCGCTGCTGCCACGAAGATTGCCGAGGGTATGAAGGACCTCGGACTGATGAAAGGTGACCCTGCGGAGGCTGCGGAGTTGGGTGCTTATGCCCTGTTCTTCCCTTGCGGTCTGGGGCATATGGTAGGTCTCGACGTCCATGACATGGAGAATCTGGGCGAACAGTATGTGGGCTATGCCGAAGGTCAGGTGAAGAGCACCCAGTTCGGCTTCAAGTCGCTGCGCTTTGCCCGGCCCCTGGAGGTGGGCTTCGTCTTCACGATTGAGCCAGGCATCTATTTTATTCCCGAACTGATGGATAAGTGGCAGGCTGAACATCAGTTTGAGGATTTTATCTGCTATGATAAACTCGACGCCTGGCGGAACTTCACTGGTTTGCGAAATGAGTTGAACTATGTGATGACAAGGGACGGTGCCCGCCGCTTGGGTACTGTCAAGAAGCCCATGAGCCTTGAAGAGGTCTATGCCGCTAAAGGTAATCGTCAATAAACTAAAAACTCTAAACAAAATGATAGCACAACGTCTTGAAGACCTCCGCGAGGTGATGCGTCGTGAGCATCTCTCGGCCTTTATTTTCCCCAGTACCGATCCCCATCAGGGTGAATATGTCCCTGACCACTGGAAGGGGCGTGAGTTTATTTCAGGATTTAACGGTTCGGCAGGCACGGCAGTGGTGACGATGACGTCTGCGGCCCTGTGGACGGACTCCCGCTATTTCCTGGCGGCTGAAGAGCAACTGAAAGGGACTGAGTTCCAGTTGATGAAACTGAAGATGGAGGGCACGCCGACTATTCCTGAGTGGATAGGCAAGGAGTGCGGCGCGGGAGCCGAGGTGGGCATAGACGGCTGGTGCAGTTCTGCCAATGCCGTGAAGGACCTGATAGCCGACCTGCGTAAGGAAGGAGGTATCACCGTCCGCACCAATCTCGATCCGCTGAAGCAGATCTGGCGCCAGCGCCCTGCTATTCCTGAGAACCCCGTTGAGATATTCCCTATGGAATATGCTGGGGAATCGGCAGGCAGTAAGATTGGTCGTATCCGCCAGGCTTTGCGCAAACAGCATGCTGACGGGATGCTGATGTCTGCCCTCGATGATATCGCCTGGACACTGAACCTGAGGGGTACGGACGTACATTGCAATCCCGTCTTCGTCAGTTACCTGCTGATTTCCTCGAATCGTGTCACCTTATATATCAATAAGGCAAAACTGACTCCAGAGGTGTCTGCCTGTCTGAAGGCAGAAGGCATCAGCGTGGAAGACTACGAGCAGGTGAAGGAGGGGCTGAAGGCATACTTTGAATACAATATCCTGCTCGATCCCGATGAGGTGAACTATACGCTGTATGAGGTGGTGAGGAGCAAGGGCCGGCAAAATGGTGCCCCTGCCACGGAAATCGTTGAGGAAGAGTCGCCCGTGAAGCGGATGAAAACCGTAAAGAATGAGACTGAGATAGCGGGTTTTAGGTCGGCGATGCTGAAAGACGGCATCGCGATGGTAAAGTTCCTTCATTGGCTTTCCGGCTATATCGGGAAACCTGAGATTTCAGAACTTACAGAGATTAGTGTCGATCGGAAACTGACGGGCCTTCGTGCTGAACAGCCGTTGTATCGCGACATCTCCTTCGACACGATTGCCGGCTATGGTGAACATGCTGCCATCGTACACTACGAAGCGACGCCAGAGACGGATATCCCCTTGCAGCCGAAAGGCATGCTGCTGCTCGACAGCGGTGCCCAGTATCTCGACGGCACAACGGACATCACCCGTACCATCGCACTCGGACCACTGACAGAGGAAGAAAAGAAAATCTACACCTTGGTATTGCAAGGACATATTCAGATAGAACTCTGCAAGTTCCCCAGCGGCTCCAGCGGTACTCAGATCGACATTCTGGCCCGCAAGTATATGTGGCGGGAGGGATTGAACTACTTGCATGGCACAGGTCATGGTGTGGGCACCTATCTGAATGTCCATGAGGGACCTCACCAGTTCCGAATGGAGTGGAAGCCCGCCCCACTGGTGGCAGGTATGACCATCACTGATGAGCCTGGCATCTATCTGCCTGGCCGTTGTGGTGCCCGTACGGAGAACACCCTGCTCATCGTGCCCTATAAGGAAACGGAGTTCGGCAAGTTCCTGCAGTTCGAGTCGCTCACCCTCTGTCCCATCGACAAGACTCCTATCATCCTTGAGATGATGCTGCCAGAGGAAATCGACTGGCTCAACCAATACCATCAGCGTGTCTTCGATACCCTCGCGCCCTATCTCTCTTCCGACGAGATGGAGTGGCTCCGCACCGCCTGCGCCCCCTTGAAGGTTCGATAATCTGTCTGATTTAGGGGAAAATGCATCTTTATTATATAAAATTTTGCAAAAGATTTGCTCGTTTCGTGAAAATGTTGTAACTTTGCACCCGCTTTTCGTGGCACCTGTGCCAGAGGCAGTAAGTTTAACATAAAATTTTAAAGCAAAAGACAAATGATTATTGTACCGGTAAAAGAAGGCGAGAACATCGAGAAGGCCCTCAAGAAGTTCAAGAGAAAGTTCGAGAAGACAGGGGTTATCAAGGAATTGCGCCGTCGCCAGCAGTTCGATAAGCCGTCTGTACTGAAGCGCCTGAAGATGGAGCACGCCATTTACGTACAGCAGCTTCGTACAAACGAGGAATAAAAAAAGTCCCCGAAAAATTTGGTGGTCTCAGAAATTCTTCGTAAATTCGTAGCCGAAAACAGAATGTTTCTAAAATTCTGTGAAAAGGCAAGAGAATGATAGACCAGTTTCTAAACTACCTACGCTTCGAGCGGAATGCGTCGCCGCAGACCGTGCAGACATACGAGGATGCCCTGAGGGAATTTGACTCGTATCTGACTTTTAGGGAAAGCGGGCTCTCTTTAGGGACGGTGGACACCGACCTGATCCGTGACTGGATGGAGAGTCTGATGGACAGAGGAAACAATGCATCAACGATTAATAAGAAGTTGAGTGCATTGCGTTCCTTTTTTCGCTTTGCCCTGAAGCGGGGACTGGTGGAGAAAGACCCGGCTCATGCTGTGACGGGACCGAAGAAGTCAAAGCCCCTGCCGCAGTTTCTCCGTGAGGGGGAGATGGACCGTCTGCTCGACGATATCGAGTGGGGAGACAGTTTCAAGGATGTTCGCGCGCGTACATTAATATTATTATTATATGAGACGGGCCTTCGCCGTTCGGAACTGACAGGACTGAATGATGCCGATGTGGATTTCGAGATCGGCCAACTCAAGGTGACAGGTAAGCGCAATAAGCAGCGTATCGTGCCCTTCGGCGCGGAACTGGCTGAGACCCTCAAGCGATATATCGCGATGCGCGATGAAACGTTGAAGGGCGATTGCGATGCTCTGTTCCTGAGCGACAAGGGACATCGGATGACGGGTCGGCAGGTGTATCAGATCGTGCATCAGCATCTGACGGGAGCCACTTCGCTGAAGAAACGTTCTCCCCATGTGCTGCGACATACTTTTGCCACGGCTATGCTGAACAACGGGGCAGGGCTTGAGAGTATCAAGAACCTGCTGGGGCATGAG
Organism: uncultured Prevotella sp.; assembly: GCA_900319715.1. Taxonomy (GTDB): domain Bacteria; phylum Bacteroidota; class Bacteroidia; order Bacteroidales; family Bacteroidaceae; genus Prevotella. Next base: position 1,230 of record ONPM01000057.1, on the reverse strand, counting down.
AGCGTCAGTACGACGGAGATCTATGCCCACACGACGTTCGAGCAGTTGAAACGAGTTTATGAAGAGGCTCATCCCAGAGCCTGAACCTTATTATTAACCCTTTAAAAATTGGAGGTAACTATGGAGATTAAGATCCAGTCGATTCACTTCGACGCTACTGAGAAGTTAGAGGCGTTCGTCGAAAAGAAGGTCGCCAAGTTGGAAAAGTCATTTGAGGATATACAGAAGGTGGAGGTGCAACTGAAAGTAGTGAAGCCGGCTACGGCTCAGAACAAGGAGGCGAGCCTCTCCGTTGCCGTGCCTGGAAGCACGCTGTTTGTAGAGAAGACCAGTGACACTTTTGAGGAAAGTATCGACCTCTGCGTGGATTCCATGCGTGCCCAACTGCAGAAATTCAAGGAAAAATTGAGGAATAGATAAAAAAATACTCGAAAAGTTTTGGTAATTCAAAAATAAGTAGTAACTTTGCAGCCGTTTTCCGACAGGTCGTAAATCTGAAGAAGAGAGCGGCTGCTTAGAAAAGCCTCTTTAGCTCAGTTGGCCAGAGCACGTGATTTGTAATCTCGGGGTCGTTGGTTCGAATCCGACAAGAGGCTCAAAAGCGGGGACAAAGCCTTCCGCAAGGCTTGAAAAAGGCGGGAAAAGGCGCAAGCCGAATGGGTGTTTTCCAGAGTGGCCAAATGGGGCAGACTGTAAATCTGCTGTCTTTCGACTTCGGTGGTTCGAATCCATCAGCACCCACATCAAGAGACATGCTGCGGAAATAGCTCAGTCGATAGAGCACTAGCCTTCCAAGCTGGGGGTCGCGGGTTTGAGCCCCGTTTTCCGCTCAAAGTCGCGAGCAAGTGAGAGCAGTAAGTGAGTTTAACTGCCGAACGAGAGCGGCTTGGCGTTACAAAGCGCAACTCGCTGTAATAGCTCAGTGGTAGAGCACTTCCTTGGTAAGGAAGAGGTCCTGAGTTCAACTCTCAGTTACAGCTCTCTTGTTTGAGAGGAGGAGACTGAAAATTCAGAATTTATATACATTTAATAACAACAACAAAAATGGCAAAAGAGAATTTTGTGCGCACCAAACCGCACGTAAACATTGGTACTATCGGTCACGTTGACCACGGTAAGACAACTCTGACTGCTGCTATCACCACCGTTCTGGCAAAGCAGGGTCTCTCTGAGGTTAAGTCATTCGATCAGATTGACAACGCTCCTGAGGAGAAGGAGCGCGGTATCACT
>ONPM01000184.1 GCA_900319715.1 uncultured Prevotella sp. | reverse complement strand
GAGAACCCCGGATTCAACTATCCTATCCCTCTGAACCTGACATTTGGCTTAAACGTTTCATTCTAAACATACGATATCATTATGAAAACAAAGATTTTATATATCATCTGTGTTGTCGGTATGCTTGCTTCCTGCAGTAATTTCCTTGACGACCAGAAGCCTCAGGCTACACTGACACAGGACGAGGTGAAAGACCCTAAATATATTGACGATGTGCTGACATCCGCCTATGCTGGTCTTGTTGCCATCGAAGACATGAACTCATCGTTCTCACTGTGGAACTATGACACCCGTTCTGACGATGCCTACGTGGGTGGTGCTTCTTTCTCGGACGGTGAGCCCTTCCACCGCTTGGAGAAAGGTACGGGAGTCATGACGCAGGACTGGCCCTTCTCCTCTATCTGGAACAAGCTTTATAAGTACCTGTCACGCGTATCGCTGTCACTCGACATGTTGGCAGTCGCTGATCAGGACAATGCGACGATCCAGCAGCGTACTGCTGAGATGAAGTTCCTCCGTGCCTATGGTCATTTCCAGCTGAAGCGTTTGTTTAAGAAGATTCCTTTCGTGAACAAGCTGAACATGACAGAGGACGACTACAATACCCTCTCAAACACTGAATACACGAACGACGAGGGCTGGCAGCAGATCATCAATGACCTGGAGGATGCCTATCAGGTGCTGCCCGTCACACAGACTGAGAAAGGACGTCCTACTAAGGCTGCGGCTGCCGCTTTCCTAGCCAAGGTATATCTTTATAAGGCATATCATCAGGATGATGCTAACTCCAACCAAGTGACCAGCATCATTATGAGAACGGCAAAGAGAGCATCTGGGCTATCCAGTACTCACGCAACGACGGTACCACATGGGGCAACCTGAACTTTGCCAACCGTCTGATAGTACCTTGTATTCCTAAGGTTCACGACTCAGGAAACGACTTCTACAAGCCCTCTCACAGTCTGGTGAACGCCTATCGCACGAACAGTAGTGGTCTGCCCATTCTGGACAATGCCCCGACTACCGACTATGAGGTAGGTAGCAATGAAACCGTTGACCCCCGTCTGTTTGTCACTGTCGGTGTGCCTGGCACTCCCTATATGTTCAACACCAACTTCATGATCGAGAAGAGTAACACCTGGAGCCGAGCAGGTAGCGGTATGTATGGCTGGAATGTTTCACTGAAGCAGAATGTGGACCCCGCACTGACCGATATCTATCTCTTTAACTGTGACAACCAGTGGGCATCGTCCATGAACCGTATCGTGTTCCGTTATGCCGACGTGCTGCTGATGCGTGCGGAGGCTCAGGCTCAGCTGGGTAACACGTCAGAGGCTATCACACTGGTGAACCAGGTGCGCGACCGTGCTATCGGCATGGCAAAGAGCAGCATCGTCTCTACCTATCCTGTCAAGTATGCTTGCCATGGAGTCAGAGCGTTTCTTCGACCTCGTGCGCTGGGGTGATGCCGCTACAGTCATCAACAAGTTCTATACCGAGGAGGGAGCCAAGATGAACTTCCTTTCGGGTGCTTCTTTCACTGCCAATAAGAACGAGTATTTGCCTATCCCCGACGAGCAGTACAAGGCTGCTAACGGACACTACCAGCAGAACTGCGGACAGTGGTAATACGGTTCCTAAATAACAATTAATAATAAAAAAGAGATATTATGATTACCAAGATAAAGAATATATTCCTTGCAGGTTTGCTGTTCTGCGGTGTTGCCGCACTACTCACAGCCTGTTCCAAGGACAACACCAGTGACATGAAGGTCAGTGGCAGTTGTCTGGTGGAGGAACTGGTCCTCAATGGTGAATACAGGGCTACCGTCAATCTGGAGAAACGCCTGCTCAAGGTGAAGGTGCCTGTTGACTTCTCTACCAAGGACAATATGGAGATTACAAGTCTGATACTGTCGCCAGGCGCCACTTCCAACTTCAAGGTGGGCGACCGTCTGAACCTCGACGGCTCTAAGAGTCTGCGTGTCATGAATGGCGACCTGCAGATGGAGTATCAGATATCTGTCCGCAATGATGAGGCTGTCATGACATCGTTCATCTTAGAAGGTGTCAAGGGTGCCATCAACCAGGAGGACAAGACCATCACGGTGTCCGTGACTGGCAATAGCGGTATCGACTTGTCAAACGCTACTTTCGAGACCGTGTGCAGCGAGGATGCTGTGTGCATTCCTGCCAGCGGCACGAAAGCCAACTTCACTGAGCCGCTGGAGATCGTTGTCACCGACAATACGGCGACAAACACCTATACAGTATATGTGACGCTCATCCAGAACCCTGTAGCCATCTTTGTTGGCGAGGCAGAGAACGTGGAGATGCTGAATCCTGAGGAGAAGGCGGCAGCTAAGTGGCTCACAGGTAATATTCCTGGTGCGGCGTATGTGTCATGGGACGACATTGTCAGCGACAATATCTCACTTGACGAGGTGAAGTTCGTCTTCTTCCACCGCCACTGCACACCTTATGGCACCTATAACGGCTTCGTGGACGCAGAGCAGAAAGCGATGACGGCACTCTCTAAGATGAAGGAGCTGAGAGACCGTGGTGTCGGCTTCGTGCTGCAGCGTTCGGCTGTCAACTATGCCATCGCTCTCGGTGCTATGCCTGAGGATGCTTATCCTAACAACGTTTGGGGTACGGACGGCGAAGGCTCCGAACTGATGGGTGCCGACCCATGGACCTACAGAGTCTATGACATCGCTCATCCGCTGTGGAAGGGTCTGAAGAGATCACCAGGACTGGGTGACGACCGCATCATCACCCTCGACGAGGGCTACACCATCTGTAACACCACGTCACAGTATGGATTCTGGGGCGACTATCCTGACAAGGAGGCTGTGGAGGCTAAGACGGGCGGACGTGCCTTAGGTGGCGACAACAACGTGTCATCATGGGAGCTGAAGGCTGCCAACGGCGAATACGGTAAGGGCGGCATCATCTGTCTCGGCTCTGGTGTGCTCGACTGGAACTCACCGACACCTTACACCTCTAACTACCATGACAACATGGGTACCATCATGCTCAACGCTTACAATTACGTAGGAAAAGAATAGTTTAGAAACTTTAGCAGAATAAGAATTATGAAAACCAAGATTTTCAATATCATCCTCGCTTGTCAGTTGTGTTGCGGTTTTGCCGCAACCCTGACAGCCTGCAGCGACGACAATGTCACTGGCGACCCCGCCAAGGACTGGGCAGGCACAACACAGCGTTTCGTCCCCACTGACGAAAAGGGATTCTCAACCTATTATACTCCCTCTATCTGCAGGAGTACGATAACAACATGGATAAGCGCTTCCACCCCATCTGGGGCGTTCAGACCACCGACGGATGCAACTACACATCACTCGGCGAGGTTATCCCCTTCGGTGACAACGACTATCAGCAAGATGCTGCCATCGGTACGGGTTGCGCCTACGAGAAGGACGGCGTATACTATATCTATTACACCGGTCATAATGGCAACTGCCAGAACCGTGAGGTTGTGATGCGTGCCACTTCCACCGATTTCAAGACGTGGACAAAGGACAACCTCTGGACACTTAACGGTCCTGAGTTCGGCTACTCTGGTAATGACTTCCGTGACCCGCAGATCTTCGTCGCCGACGATAACCTCTACCACATGGTCATCTCTACCTATCCTACGGGTGGTGGCGATCCCTGCTTTGCAGAGTTCAAGTCGACCGACCTGAAGACATGGGAGCACGTAGGTCACTTCAAGATGATCTGGGACCGTATGCTGGAGTGTCCCGACATCTTCAAGATGGGTAACTACTGGTATCTCGTCTATAGCGAGAGTGTGAGAACCAGCTGGAGCCGTAAGGTGAAGTATCTGATGGCTACCTCCTACGAGGACCTGAAAGATGCCTTTAACAGTGGTCCTAAATGGCCTGCCGACGGTCCCCTATGGCGTGAGGGTGCGCTTGACACCCGTGCGTTCTATGCCGGCAAGACAGCCTCCAACGGTACTGACCGCTATATCTGGGGCTGGTCACCATACCGTTCTGGTGCCGACATCGACGAGAAGAACATCAACGTGGGTGCTGGCGACGGCAACGAGCCTAACTGGTCGGGATCACTGGTATGCCACAAGGTGATCCAGCATGAGGACGGTACACTGTCGTTAGGTGCTGTGCCGGCAATGGCTGCCAAATACAACCAGCAGCAGGAGCTGAAGGTCATGGCGTCCAACGGTTACGATAACGGTCAGCTCTCTGGTGATGATGCCTACGTGATGTACAACCGCTTAGGTGCTCATAACCACATCTCGTTCAAGGTGACCACGTCTAACAACTGGGATAAGTTCGGTGTATCCTTCGTACGGGCAACAGACGCAACGAAGTACTATACCCTGGTGGTCAACCCGGAGAACGAGAACGACCGTAAGGTGAACTTCGAGCAAGAGGGTGAGGAAGGCAAGGGCTTCATAGAGGGTGCCGACGGCTACGGGTTCTATCGTCCTGCCAATAACGAGTACAACATCGACATCTATACCGACAACTCGGTACTCGTCATGTACATCAACGACATTGTCTGCTGCACCCAGCGCATCTACGGCATACAGAAGAACTGCTGGAGCATCAACCGTAAAAGTTACGCAATATTGATTGGTTAGTAAAAATTGGTTAATAGTAGTTTTTAGTTAGAGAAAAGATTGTTTTTCAGGATAACATTTTTAATAAAAAGGATGCTCCCATCGATTGAAAGGAGCATCCCTTTTCTTTGCCTGCAATGGAAGCTAACTAAGGAAGTCATTCACACTTCACCGTCAGTCGCTTGCCATTAACCGTTACCACCACTGTGCTTGGCGTCGCAGTACGGATCGTTATCGCGCGGATTGGCATTACCTACCGCCAACAGCGTACCGCTGCCATTCACCTTCACATCTAATGGCAGTTGCGCTTCAGGCACCACATGACCTTCTTTATCCACCACCTCGATGGTGACGAAGAGCAGCGACTGTCCGTCGGCCTTCAGCTGCTGACGGTCGGCAGTCAGACGGATACGGGCAGGGGCGCCTGCCGTCTGTAATTCACAGCGGTCACTGCCCGCCTCAGCACGCAACGTACCTGGCTGATAGTTAACCGTAAATACCGCCTTCATCTCCTTGGTAGGCTGCTCCCCTATCAGCTGGTCGTTCAGATAGAGCTTCACCTGAGGCTCGCGGCTATACACCACTACCTCTATCGGTTTGCCTTCCCATCCCTGCCATGTCCAGCTGTCCGTGGTAGGCCAAGTACTCCACATCGATGTCTTTACCTTGCCGTGATAGCCGTCAGGCTCACGCACAGCCATATACGTACTGCCGCCGTTCCACAGCAGCGAGCGGTAGTAGCTCACCGGTTTACGCTTTCCCGTCAGGTCAACGTCACCGCAATAGGCAGCATGCCAGGGATAG
>ONPM01000013.1 GCA_900319715.1 uncultured Prevotella sp. | reverse complement strand
TGATCGCTTCATGGAGAATATCCAGAATAAGAAATAGTACGCATTAACCTTCATTCACACTTAAACCCTCTTAGATTCCCGTGTGCAAAGGTAAAAGAAGTAAATAGTCCACGTTTTTTATTATACAATTTCAAATGTTTACAAAACTAAAAAAATTAAGATTATGAGAAAGTTACTATTTTCAATTGTTATGCTGGTGACTACTTCAATGTCAGCAGCAGAGTATTACAGTGTAGGCAGTAATGCTGATTTCTGTGTCTACACTTTCGATGGCGATTATTTCCTGATTCTGTCATTTAAAGATGATGACGAGAACCGTCTAACGGATAACACAATCGTCAAATTCAAACTAAAAGACGGAAGTGTTCTGTCTCTTTCTGGATCTGATGGCAGTAAATCTACAAAGTCAAAGATGACTAATTGGGGATTTGGCATTATGAGTGGTGGCTCGTCCGATAAACACTATGCCATACTTCTCATAACAACTGAAGATATAGAAAAGCTGAAGCAGGGAGTTGAAAAGGTTGCCATCAATACAATCCCCAAATGCTATAAACGTAGCAAGTGGTCTGGTAAAGATTCTTTCGGGAGCAAACTCTACGAAGAGTTCAAGAATTTGAAAAATGAATTTGATGAATAAAGGAAAGTTCCTCTATAATTAGAATGCTCACTAAACGTCACAATTGTGAGCAGGGAAGCGAATAGCCTGACACTCTGACAACTGACAGTTTTCAATATGAGGCAGTCCAAATGTGGGCTGCCTCATTGCTTGGGGCGACGAGCGCACAAGACTCCAGTCCCCTTGTGCGCTTGACGGCTGCTATGACTCAGGTACCTGTCGGCTACTTATATATTTTCATCATCCGTTCCTCCCCCCAAATATGACACTGTCATTTGTCATATTTGTCATTTTTTCCCCGTCGTCTCGCTGCCATACTTAAAAAATGCCATCCTCCCCCCATACTTTATACTCGTGCTGATGCCTAGTACAGTGATAGTAGGCATTACTATCAGGGGTAAAGCGAACAGGAGTGAAGTCCCCTTGTGCGCCCGCAAGGTGTCCGCAGGGTGTGTCCAGACATCTTTCTACTAAAAAATGACAATTATGACAAATGACAATTATCATTTCCGCCACACCCTCTCGGCCGAAACTCTGTTCTAAATTCATTATTATATATAATATATATATTATATATAATAATGATATAATTTTCATATTTTCATCGTCCGTTCCCCCCAAAATATGACACTGTCATTTGTCATATTTGTCATCTTTCTCTGTCGCGCAGGGTGTCCAGACATCCCCTTTCTACTAAAAATGACAATTATGACAAATGACAATTGTCATTTTCCCCCACACACCTTTCCGCGAATACTCTGTTCTAAATTCATTATTATATATAATATATATATTATATATAATAATGGTATAATTCACACATTTTCATCATCCCTTCCTCGCCCAGAATATGACACTGTCATTTGTCATATTTGTCATATTTGTCATCTTCCTCGCTGGCAACCTGTTTAAAACCGCCCATTTTGCTATCTCAGAGATTACAAAATCGCCCTCTGCCGCCTTACACCCCATACTTTACTGTCGTGCTGATGCCTGTTTATCCTCATGCTAATGCCTGTTTACTCTGTAAGAAGGCATCGTTTACAAATGTAAACCCCTATCAGAACGACACTAAACAGGCATCCCCAACACACTAAACAGGCATTACTAACACACTAAACAGGCATCCCATCAACCAAACATGGCGCCATAATTCCCCCGCCTTTGGGACCTGAACACTAAAAAAAACAGATTTGTGGCGTGAAATTGGAATAAAATTAGTACCTTTGCGCCCGAATTATATAAATAAGGTTTTTTATGGTACTCAAAGATTCACTATATTCGATTCAGAAAAAGCAGCAGCAAGAGTCTTCCGTCTGCTATGATCTGGCGCTTCACGCTGACCACTTCATCTATCAGGCCCATTTCCCTGGAGAGCCCATCACGCCGGGCGTGTGTGTCATCCAGATGGCCAAGGAACTGTTGGAGGACCATCTCCAGCGGCCGTTGGCTGTGAGCACGGTCAAGAATGTGAAGTTCCTGGCAGTCATATCGCCCATAGCCCATCCTCTGGTGCGTTATACAATTGACCGTATCCAGGAGGGGCCCGACGGTGTGAAGGCTGTGGTGGATGTCACCGTCGGAGAACAGTTGATGACCCACATCTCGTTGCAACTCAATTAGTCGGAAAGAAATGAAGAAAATCCTTTCAGTCTATGTCGTTGCATACCTGATCCTGCTTTCCACTATCCTCGGAATGCTGTATGTATATCCGAAACTGGAACTACACTTGATGCTGAATTCCCATCACACGGGGATTCAGGATACATTCTTCCAGTATTTCTCCATCCTGGCAGAGGGGCCCTTGTATGTGCTGGCGCTGCTGCCGATGCTGTGGAAGAAGTTCAGGCTGACCCTCTTCTTCGCCTTGTGTGAACTGTCGGCGGGTACCATCCTGCAAGTGCTGAAACACATCATCAGTCATCCTCGCCCTGTCAGTGCGTTTGAGGAATACTCAGACGCCGTGCTCCCCGTGGTGCAGGGCGTGGATCTGCATCATAGCAATTCCTTCCCGTCGGGCCATGCCTCTACATTCTTCGTGTTCTGTACCTGTTGTGTGCTGCTTCTGGCCTACCGGTATGGGCAGAGAGTCCGTCAGAACAGCCAGGAGTCATTTATCCTGCCGTGTGTGCTGGCGTTGCTGCTGCTGGCTTTTGCCGTGCTGGGAGCCTTCTCCCGCATCTACCTTTCACAGCATTTCCTGTCGGATGTCTGCGTGGGCAGCATCATTGGTGTGGTCACCCCATTGCTGATGTTCTATTTCTTCGGACAAAAGATTCTGAAATTAGGAGCGGAATCTCATCATGTGCCCCAAACAGAGTGAGGTCAGTCGTCAGCGCGAGATGCTCCGCAAGTGGGGCATCTGTGTGGTGATTCCAACGTACAACAACGGTGGAACCATCCTCCGCGTGGTTCAGGAGGCTCTGGCTGAATGTGACGATGTGATGGTGGTGAACGACGGCAGCACAGACTCTACGGCTGCCATCCTGGAAGGCATCAAGGGCATCACCCTTGTGACGTTGCCCCAGAACCGTGGTAAGGGAGCCGCCCTGAAGGCTGGTTTCCTCAAGGCCCTCGACATGGGGTTCTCCTATGCCATCACCCTCGATGGAGACGGTCAGCATGACCCTGCTGAGATCAGCCTGTTCCTGAAGGCTCACACAGACCATCCCAACACCCTCATCGTGGGCAGCAGGAACCCTGAAAAGGTCAACCGCAGCAAGGGCAGTGACTTCGCCAACCAGTTCTCCAACTTCTGGTTCTGGGTACAGACGGGTCGCAGGCTCAAAGACACCCAGACCGGCTACAGGCTGTATCCGCTGAGGAAGTTGCACGGGCTCAGGCTGCTCACCTCGCGCTATGAGGCTGAGTTGGAACTGCTGGTGTTTGCCTCGTGGCATGGGACGGAGATTGTGGAGATACCCATCGATGTGTATTATCCGCCCCAGGAGGAGCGCGTGAGTCATTTCCGTCCAGGCATGGACTTCGCCAGGATTTCAGTCCTGAATACGGTGCTCTGTGGGCTGGCTGTCGTCTATGGCCTGCCTCTGAGGCTCTTCCGCTGGGTGATGAAATATATACGGACGGGGTATGCCCTGTTGTTTTTCCTGTTCTTTATGTTTGTGGTGATTAAGCCCGCGGTGTGGGTGCTTCTGAAGATCAGGAAGGGTGAGAACAGATGGCTTCACCGGCTGATGTACAGGGCTTCGCGGTTTGTGATGCTGACGCATGGCATCCCTGGTGTGAGGTTCTCGGCAGAGGTGAGTAAGGGGGTGACATTCGACTGCCCGAGGGTGGTGGTCTGTAATCATCAGTCGCATCTGGACTTGCTGTGTCAGTTGATCTTTACACCCCATATCGTGTTCCTGACCAACGACTGGGTATGGAACAATCCTTCCTACGGTCTGCTGATCAGGAATGCGGAGTATTATCCTGTGCGTGATGGCATAGAGGAACTGCTGCCCAAGTTGCGCTCACTGGTGGATCGTGGCTATTCGATAGCCATCTATCCAGAGGGCACCCGTTCGAAGGACTGCAGGATCGGGCGATTCCATCAGGGAGCATTCTGGTTGGCAGAGCAACTGGGTGTCGACATCCTGCCCATGTGTATCTATGGCACAGGGAAGATCCTGAAGAAGAAGACGTACACCCTGCACAAGGGCCCTGTGAGGGTTGAGGTGGGCGAGCCCGTCAGTCACTCACAACTTCAGGCAATGGGAGATACGCTGGAGCAGGCCAGGCAGATGCGCAGACGCTATACACAATGGTATGAGGATGTGAAGGTGAGAAGTGAAAAAGGTGAAAAGAGATGAATAAGCGTGTGGTGATTATCGGCAGTGGTCTGGGCGGACTTGCCTGTGGCGTTATCTTAGCCAAGAACGGCTATCAGGTGACGGTGCTGGAACAGGGTTCGCAGATAGGCGGCTGTCTGCAGTGCTTCACTCGAGGCAAGGCCAAGTTTGAGACGGGTATGCACATCATTGGCAGTGCCAGTGAGGGCCAGACCCTAGACCGCCTGCTGCAGTATCTGGAGGTGAAGAAAGACCTGACGCTCTCACAACTCGATCCTACAGGCTATGATATCGTCTCACTGGGTGGCCGGCATTTCCGGTTTGCCAACGGAAGGGAAGCCTTCATCCGTCAGATGGCAGACTACTTCCCTCACCAGCGTCAGGCCTTAGAGCGCTATTGTGACTGTGTGCAGGAGGTGGCAGAGATATCCAGTCCTCGTTCGTTGAAGTATGCGGACACAGTGGCAGACTTCAAGACCGACCTGATGCTCCGCTCTGTCAATGAGGTGGTCGATGAGGTGATCACAGACCCTCTCCTGGCTAAGGTTCTGGTGGGCAACCTGCCGCTCTATGCTGCTGAGCGAGACAAGACACCCTTCTCCACCCATGCCTTCGTCATGGACTTCTATAATCAGAGTACCTACAGGGTTGTAGGCGGCAGTGACCAGATTGCCACGTCGCTGGCCAACACCATCAGACGCTATGGTGGTGAGGTGCTCTCCCGTCGGAAGGTGACACGCATCATCTGCGACGACAGTCATGCCACAGGGGTGGAGTTCACAGACGGCCAGTCACAGACAGTCCCATCGGATGTCATTCCAGCAGATGTGGTGATTTCTGATACCCATCCTGTCAGGACACTTGAAATGCTCGACAGCCACCTGATACGGCCTGCCTTCCGACAGCGTATCAATGCCATGCCACAGACAACGGGCATCTTCTCTGTCTACCTGCATTTCAAGGACAAGACGGTTCCCTATATGAACTCCAATTTCTTCGGCTATACAGGCGATACCCCCTGGGGCTGTGAGAACTACGACGACCAGAGTTGGCCCAAGGGCTATCTCTATATGCACCTCTGTCATCAGCCGAAGCCTGCCTATGCCCAGACAGGCGTGATTCTCTCATATATGCAGATGAAGGATGTTGAACAGTGGCGTGGTACAACCATCGGACGGCGAGGGGCAGACTATGAGGCCTTCAAGCAGGAACGGGCAGAGCGGCTCCTGGATGCGGTGGAGAAGGAGTTCCCTGGTCTGCGCAGTCAGTTGCAGGCATATTACACGTCGACACCCCTGACCTATCTGGACTATACAGGTACGGCCGAAGGCTCTATGTATGGCGTGGCTAAGGATGTGACGATGGGTGCTGCATGCAGGGTGCCTCATCGTACTCGTGTTCCTAATGTCCTGCAGACGGGACAGAACATCAACTCGCATGGTATCTTAGGGGTGATTGTAGGTGCGATGGTGACCTGTGGGGAACTGTTGACATCACGGACCATTTATGAAGAGGTGAGTGGTAAGATATAAGAGGTGAGAGGTAAGAGGTAAGAGGTAAGAGGTGAGAGATATGATTATGAAGCAGAATGTGGTCATCATAGGAGGAGGATTGGGAGGACTCTTTACGGGAGCGATCCTGGCTAAGGAGGGCCTGCACGTGACGGTGCTGGAGAAGAATGCCACCATCGGCGGTGGTCTCCAGACATTCCGTCGCTTTGGGGAGGTCTTTGATACGGGGATGCATGTGATCGGAGGATTGCAGCCTGGTGGGAACATCTGGAGCATCTGCCGCTACTTAGGCATCCTTGACCAGATCAGCATCCGTGATGTCGATGCAGAAGGGATGGACCATCTCTACTTCTCCGAGGATCAGAGACACTATGTCATCCCCAAGGGCAGAGAGGCTTTTGTTTCCTCGCTCGCCACCCAGTTCCCTGAAGAGGCTGACGGACTGCGACGCTATGTGGATGCCATTTTCGACCTGTCGGAAGAGGTGGACCTGTTCTACCTTCGTCCTGCCCGCACTGGCATGGTCTCCCATTCCGAGGCATTCCTGACGGCTGCTGACGACCTGATAGCCCGATACATCAGGGATGATCGCCTGCGTAGTATCCTGGCCTATATGAATCCCCTCTATGGGGGCAGGGGACAGCAGACACCTGCCTATGTACATGCCATCATCAGTGTGCTTTACATCAATGGCACCAGCCGTTTCGTGGGAGGCAGCAGCCACTTTGCAGACCTGTTGGCAGAGGTCATCACAAAGCAGGGTGGGGAAGTGATGGCTGGCGACGGTGTGGAGTGGATAGAGGTGCAGGAGCGCCAGGTGCAGTATGTGAAGACCCGGAAGGGACGTACCTATCAAGCCGACTGGTATATCTCAGACATCCATCCCTGTACACTGTTCACGCTGATGGACCAGAAAGCGTTTCCCAAGTCGTATAGGGAGCGTCTGGACAGCATCCCCAATGCTTATTCGGCCTTCTCGCTCTATGTCAAGATGAAGCCAGACACCTTCCCTTACATGAACTACTCCGAATACTATATGACCCGCTATGCTGACATCTGGCAATTCGGTGATTCAGAGAAGCCGTGGCCCTTAGGTTTCATGCTGATGACTCCCCCAGAGCCAGAGCAAGGCCCCTACAGTCGGAAGGTGCTGGTGACAGCCCCGATGACCTTCGACCATGTGCGTCGTTGGGAAGATACGACCACTGGGCATCGTGGGGCAGACTATGAGGCGTGGAAGCAGGAGATGGCAGACCGTCTGCTGACACAGGTGGAAGAACTGCACCCAGGCTTCCGCGAGCAGATGATGGCTGTCAACACCTCATCGCCCCTGACCATCCGCGACTACTATGGCGTGAAAGAGGGCGCCATCAGTGGGTTCAGTAAGGACTGCAGGAACATCACCCTCTCTATGGTGCCTGTGGTGACGAAGGTGCGAAACCTGTTGCTGACAGGCCAGAACAACAACCTGCATGGCTTCTGTGGCGTGCCACTGACGGCCATCCTCACCTGTGAGGCCATCTTAGGGCAGAATTATGTTTTAGAAAAGATTCATTCATGCAAAGATTGTTGATATTGATACTGACGCTATTGACGTCCATCTGCGTATCTGCCCAGGTGAATATCTGGGAGGGTACATCGCGAGATGTGGAGGTGGAACTGATACCCTATCCTGTTGAAGGACAGGACAATGCAGGGATTGTCATTTGCCCGGGTGGCAGTTATTTCTGGCACGATATGGAGGCCGAAGGTCATGATGTGGCACGCTGGCTTCAGCAGAATGGCATTGCAGCCTTTGTACTGCGCTATCGGACAGCACAGACACCAGCCTTCATCACTCGCTATCGTTATCTGTTCAGAGGGGTACGCTACCCTGATCCGCAGGATGACCTGTTGCAGGCCCTGCGTTATGTGAGAACTCATGCTGCCGACTATGGTGTCAATCCCGAACAGGTGGGGGCGATGGGCTTTTCGGCAGGTGGGCATCTGGTGATGTCGGGAGCAGAACTGTTCAGTGTTGCAGACCGTCCTGCCTTTGTCGCACCTGTCTATCCTGTTGTCACCTTTACACAGGACTTTACACACAAGCGTTCCAGAAGGGCATTGCTGGGAGATGGCAGGAAACATAGTCGCGTGCTTTGCGATTCCCTGTCGCTGGAGTGTCATGTGCCAGCAGATTGTCCCCCCGTTTTCTTGGTAAACTGTAAAGACGACCCAGTAGTAGACTATCGCAACAGCGAATTACTCGACTCAGCCCTGACAGCCAGGCATGTAGCCCACCGTTACATCCAGTATGAGACTGGAGGACATGGCTTTGGTGCCTCAGACAAGAAAGGGACTGCCGAGAGCAGACAGTGGCGGGCTTCCTTCCTGGACTGGTTGCATGAGATATGTCCTAAGGACTTACGTTTGGTTTCGAAAAATAATTAATACAACTACCATGATAAAAGAATCGAAGTTTGATGATATCCGCCCCTATTACGACGAGGAGATTCCTGCAGCCATGCAGCGCATAGCCAGTAGCACTTCTTTCCCGCTCCTGGCCTCCTATGTCTATCCGGAGGAGTCTGTCGAGAAGGTGCGTCAGCGGATAGTAGGCTATACCAATATCCACGATTTCCAGACGGAGACCATGCGCCGTGTGAATGAGCAGGTCATAGCCAGGAGCATCACGGAATTCACCTGTGACGGCATCTCTCGCCTCTCACCTCATGACTCTTATCTCTATGTGTCCAATCATCGTGACATCATGCTCGACTCCAGTCTGTTGCAGTATTTCCTGGTGACCCAGGGCTTTGATACGACGGAGATCACCTTTGGCGCGAATCTGATGCAGGGGCAGTTGGTCATCGATATTGGCAAGAGCAATAAGATGTTCAAGGTGGAGCGTCCCGGTGGTGGCTTCAAGGATTTCTATCGCAGTTCGCTCCATCTGTCAGAGTATATCCGTCATGCCATCTTGGAGAAGCACCAGAGTGTATGGATTGCCCAGCGCAACGGGAGAACCAAGAATGGTATCGATGTGACAGACCAGGGCATCATCAAGATGTTCTGCATGAGTCGGATGGACGATAAGATACGGGCTCTCTCAGAACTGCATATCGTTCCTGTGGCAGTCAGTTATGAGTGGGAGTCGTGCGACATTCTCAAGACGTTGGAACTCTATCAGTCACAGTTCTCAAAGTATATCAAGAAACCAGGTGAGGACTTGAACAGTATTCTAACGGGACTGATGCA
This sequence comes from uncultured Prevotella sp., assembly GCA_900319715.1. Classification (GTDB taxonomy): domain Bacteria; phylum Bacteroidota; class Bacteroidia; order Bacteroidales; family Bacteroidaceae; genus Prevotella. Next base: position 21,553 of record ONPM01000013.1, on the reverse strand, counting down.
GCGCAAGGGTAGGGTGCACTTCGAACTCTGCGAACCCATCATGGAGGATGAGTTGATGCAGTTTGACGACTTGACAAACAACGAGTACCACAAGGCCGTGGCTCAACTCATAGACAGTCGTATCAATACAGCCTACCGCCTGTGGCCCAACAACTATATTGCCCACGACATCCGTTATGGCAGCAAGGCCTTTAGTGCTTTCTATACCAAGGAAGAATGGGAGGCTTTCGAGCACAGGCTGGCACAGTTGGAGAAGTATGAGGACTGTGACCTCGATCAGTTGAAGGATATCTTCTTAGGCATCTATTCTAACCCAGTGGACCGGAAATGAAAGACGTGGCGGTGAGGATCTACGACTGGATGAGTGGTCACCGCTGGTGGTGCCTGGCATCGTTTGTGGTGGTGACACTGCTGATGGTGCTGTCTGTCACACGACTCTCCTACAAAGAGGATATCCGCGATTTCCTCCCCCTTGACGAGGAGGAGCAGGCAGCCCTCAACGACTATGACCGTCAGGCACAGACCAGTATGATCGTTGCCATCATAGAACACCGTGACAGCACTATAGACGATCCTGACCTGCTGGTAGAGAGCGTGGAAACTTTCATCGATGCCATTGGTGATGTGGAAGGCTTGACAGTGCAGTCTGTACTCTCACAGATGGAGGAACGACAGGAAGACCTCTATCGCCAGTTGCCGTTCTTGCTCGAAGCAGAGGATTACCAGCGCATGGACAGTCTGTTACGACAGCCAGAGTTTATCGCCTCAAAACTTGAGGAAGACAAGGAGAGACTGTTGATGCCGATGGGTAGCATGATGGCTCACGATATCACCCACGACCCCTTGGGACTCTTCTCTCCTGTGTTGTCATTGCTTCGTGACACGACTGTCATGGACCGTTTTGATCTCTACGATGGGTGTCTGCTCACCGCCGACCATCGCAGGGCCTTGGTCATGATGTCCTCTCCCTATGGTGGCAGTGAGACAGCCTCCAACGAACGCCTCTTAGAGGTGCTGAAAGTTAAGGCTGACAGTGTATCCTCACTCCTCACTTCTCAATCCTCACTCCTCGAATCACCTCTCTCCATCCGCTTCTGTGGTGCTCCTGTCATTGCTGTTACCAATGCCTCGCAGATTAAGACAGACTCCCTGATTTCCGTAAGTATCGCAGTCGTGCTCATTCTCTTGCTCTTGTGGTTCTTCCTGCGCAGTCTGCGAAATATCCTGCTGATAGCATTCTCGATAGGTTGGGGGTGGGTCTTTGCCGTGGCTTGCCTGTCGTGGGTCCATCAGGAGGTGTCTGTCATCGTTATTGGCATCTCGTCGATCATTGTGGGTATCGCTATCAACTACCCACTACACCTCATCGCCCATCTGAGCCATACCAACGATGTCCGTCAGGCCTTGAAAGAGGTCGTCAAACCCCTTGTGGTGGGGAATATTACTACCGTTGGGGCCTTCTTCGCACTGGTCCCCCTCCGTGCTGCCGCCTTGCGTGATCTGGGACTCTTCAGTTCCTTCCTCCTCGTCGGAACCATTCTCTTCACCATTATCTGGCTGCCGCAGGTGTTAAGGTTTAAGTTTACAGTTGACAGTTTACAGTTTACAGATGATTACTCTGTAGCAGCAAGTGGCAAAGCCGAGCGTACAGATGATGACTCTGAAGCAGCAAGTGGCAAAGCCGAGTGTACAGATGATGACTCTGCGGTTTCCGAGCGGCTTGCCAGCCAATCAACTGTAAACCGTAAACTGTCAACTGTAAACAATAATACCCATTGGCTAATTGCTGCAATCCTCCTTCTCACGGCCTTCTTCGGATATCACAGTCTGCATACCACCTTTGATGCGGATCTGACACATATCAATTACATGACCCCAGCCCAGCGTACAGACATGGCTCTCCTGCAACAACTGATGCCTACTGACACACAGCGCCAACAGGATCTTAATGATCGTCTGCCCTCTACGCCAGAGGCACAGCAGGATCGTCTTCGTCTATGGCAGTCATGGACATCCTCCCACCATGACCAACTGCAGTCCACGCTCCGTCAGGAGGCAGACCGGATAGGCTTTGCCCCAGACTCCTTCGATCCCTTCTTTGCCCTCCTTTCCCCCTCTTCAGAAGGGCTTGCCAACATATCATCTGTAAACCGTCAACTGTCAACTGTAAACCGTAAACTGTCAACTGTAAACAAAAATCCCTTCGCCTCCATCGCCACCCATCTCTCCGATGACTTCAACTATATTGGCTGGACTTGTGCCTGTATTGTGTTCTTCTTTCTCTGGGCCTCTTTCCGAAGTCTGCCATTGGCACTGTTGTCATTCCTCCCGATGGCGGTCAGTTGGCTGTGGATCTTAGGAATTATGGCCCTGCTGGGCATCCAGTTCAATATCATCAATATCATTCTGAGCACGTTCATCTTTGGTCAGGGTGACGACTATACGATCTTCATGACTGAGGGCACCGTCTATGAGTACACCCATCGTCGGCCCATGCTGGCCTCCTATAGACGGGCGATCATCTTGTCTGCACTCATCATGTTCATTGGTATCGGCTCACTCATCACTGCCCGTCATCCTGCTCTTCACTCCTTGGCGGAGGTTACCATCGTGGGCATGTTCTCAGTGGTGCTCATGGCTTTCGTCATCCCACCCGTGGTGTTCCATTGGTTTGTTCGTTTCCGCAAGACCTTTAGCCATAAAGGTAATCATCTGTAAACTATAAACAATTATTCGTATGAAAGAAAAGATTCGTCAGATGTTGGAAGATGTCCTGCCGTTGGTCAACTTCGACAGCGACTTCCTGTTCAGTGAACTCGATTCCTTAGGTGTCACGACCATTCTTATGACCCTTTCTGATGCTTATGGCATCACCCTCGATGCCTCTGATGCTACCCCTCGTAACCTCCGTTCTCTCGATAGCCTTGTCGCCCTCGTCGAGCGTAAATTGTCTGAGAAAGGATGAATCTCGAAGACTATCTGCATCAGAACGCCCAGCGTTATCCCGACAAGGTTGCCGTGGTCTGTGGAGACACGTCCCTGACCTATGCCCAGTTGTGGCAGGAGGTGGCCCGTCGTGCACAGGATTTCCATCCTCATGAAGTGGTCTGTTTTCGCTCTTCGCAGGACATTGATTTCCTCGTCACCTACATGGCCGTTCATCTGGCTGGTGGGGTGGCGGCGCCTTTGGAACATGGTATGCCTGACACCTTGTTTGAGCGTATTTCATCAGCGGTAGCCCATTCTTTCACTCTTCACTCTTCACTTCCCATTGCTGACATCCTCTATACCACAGGCACCACGGGGCAGTCGAAAGGTGTGATGGTCAGTCATTGTGCCCTCATCGCCGATGCAGAAAATCTCATCGCAGGTCAGGGCTTCTCCCACGACCTGGTCTTTATCATCAATGGTCCCCTCAATCATATTGGCAGTCTCTCCAAGATCTGGCCCTGTATCATTTTGGGAGCCACCATCCTCATCATCGAAGGCATGAAGGATCTCAATGCCTTTTTCCGTGCCCTCGACACACCTCCTTCCTCCTTCCTCCTTCCTCCTTCCTCGAAACTGAAGTTCGCCACCTTCTTCGTGCCTGCCACCATCCGGATGATTCTCCAGTTCGCACCAGACAGACTGGCCTCCTATGCCCATAAACTTGACTTTATCGAATCTGGCGCAGCCCCTCTGCCACAGACAGATATGAAACGACTCTGCGAACTGTTACCCCATACACGTCTTTATAATACCTACGCCTCAACAGAGACAGGCATCATCGCTACCTATAATTATAATGATAAGCGTTGTATGGCCAACTGCTTAGGTCGTCCGATGCCTCACTCGAAGATTCTCATCACCCCAGACGGCCTTATCGCCTGTCAGGGTGACACCCTCATGAGTGGCTATGTAGGTGATCCGGAACTCACGGCCACGGTTCTTCGCGATGATACTGTCTTCACCTCTGATGTAGGCATCCTCGATGAGGAGGGGATGCTCCACCTCTCGGGCCGTGCTTCTGATGTGATCAATGTGGGGGGATTTAAGGTTTCTCCTATCGAAGTGGAGGAGGCTGCAATGGCCAGTCCTATGGTCAGCGATTGTATCTGTATCTCCGCCAGCCACCCCGTCACAGGCCGCGCTCTCAAACTTCTGGTGGTCACTCCGCCAGGTCAGAAACTCGACAAGCGTACCTTGGCCCGTTATCTTGCTGACCGTCTGGAACCCTATAAGGTTCCCATGCTCTATGAGCAGGTCGATACCATCGCCCGAACCTATAACGGCAAACTCGACCGCAAGTTCTATCTTACTCCTTAACCTATACGGATACGTGCATCTACGGCTGTGACACTATGCTCGTCGGCGAGCAGGGGATTGATGTCAATCTCCTTGATTTCTGTGGCAAAACGGAGGAGGGTGGATAGTCGGACGATGATTTCTGCATACTTCTGTTCGTTGACGCCTTTTTGTCCGCGTGTACCTTTTATTATTTTATAGCCCCTGAGGGAATGGATCATCGAATATGCCTCAGGATAGGTGAGGGGAGCGAGTCCCGAAGACACATCCTTGAGCACCTCGACAAAGATGCCACCAAGTCCGCAGAGGACGACATGGCCGAAGCGTTCCTCGTATTTTGCACCAATGAACAGTTCGGTGCCTTTCAGCATCTTCTGCACCATCACATCCGTCGCGCCTTCTATCTGCATCATTCGGTCGAACTCAAGAGCAAGATGTTCTGCTGTGCGGATATTCAGTGCCACACCGCCCACGTCGCTCTTATGAATAGGCCCTACGACCTTGGCCACGACAGGATAACCAATACGAGCCGCAAAGTCGGTGAGTTCTTCCTTCGAATGGCTGACCTTCTCGGGTACCATCTGAATACCAGCGCAGGTGAGAATGTCACGTACGGCGTTAGGAGACAGCCAACCACTGTCCTTACCTTCGAATTTGAGACGGCCAATCTCTCGGAAGAGAATGCTGTGCAGTTGTGAGATATTGACCCCGTAGAGTTCCACTTCGTGTGTGGCAGGTTGTGGGGTGCGCATAATCTGCGACAAAGTGCTGGCCAGCGTCACCTCGTCACTGAAGTTCACATGACCCTTAGCCAGGAAATCGGCCACTTCCGGACCTGCCGTCACCATGCTGGGTAGGATGGGGAAGATGGGTTTCTTGCATTCGCGTATCTTTTGATCGAGTATGCTGTAGGCCTCGTAGAGTTGGGTGAGGCCAGGTGTGCCGTAGATGACGGCAATGGCATCGATTTGGTCAAGTTTATGTTCGCAATAGTCGATGATGGTGCCTAGTTGTGCGGGTGTGCCTGTGGCGAGAAAGTCTATGGGGTTAGCCACTGACGAGCCTGGGAACAGTTGCGCTTTCAGTTCATCTGCCATTGGTCCTTCTATCTTTGGAACGTTCAGTCCGCCTTTGGAGAGAGCGTCAGTGAGCATCACACCAGGGCCACCTGCATGGGTGACAATGGCAAAGTTGTTAAGCGATGAGAGAGGTGTCTTGAGGTGGGAGGTGACCATGAAGATACAGCCTGTCGTGGTGAGTTCCTCACGTGAGAAACAGCGTACGATACCTGCCTTTCGGAATAGGGCTTCTACGGCTGCATCGCTGGATGCAATGGCTCCAGTATGACTGGATGCAGCCCTGCTGCCACTCTCGCTCGAACCTGACTTGATGGCCGCGATACGACATCCCTTCTGAATCAGGCGACTGGCATAATAGAGCAGTTTGTCGGGGTTGGAGATATTCTCGATATAGAGTAGTTTTACCTTAGAATCGGTCTCCGGGTTGAAGTGCTCGTCCATATACTGCAGCACGTCCTCAATGCCAATCTGCTTTCCGTTTCCTATACTCCATACCGAATTGAACTGCAGGCCTTTAACGACTGCACTCTCGAGTATAAATACAGCCGTGGCACCAGAGCCGCTGATGAAGTCAGCACCATTCGGATCAAGTTTGGGGATGGGGAGCGTAAAGACACTGTGATGATGGCGATTCAACAGTCCGATACAGTTGGGGCCAATGAGTGCCGCGCCATATCTCTCACAGGTGTCTAGGATGTGCTGTTCGAGTGCTGCACCAGCCTTTGTCTCCTCCCCGAAACCGGCAGAAATAATGACGAATGCCCTGACACCTTTTTCAGCACAAAGGTAGTCGACATAATCGGGACAATACTTCGCTGCCACCACGAGGATAGCGAGGTCTGTCTGAGGAATGTCCTTCACATCATGAAAGGCTTTGATGCCTTGGATGGTGTCCTCTTTGGGGTTGACGATACGGAGTTCACCTTGATAGTCTCCGTCAATCAGATTTCGTACGATGGAGCCACCGGGCTTGTGGACATTGTTGGAGCCGCCGATAACGACGATGCTCTTCGGTTGGAGTAGTTGTTCATTTATCATGCTGCAAAGATAGTGCAAAATTTTGATTAAGAGAAAAGAATACAGATTTATTTGTATTATTGATCTATTTTATTCCAGAAGTATGGTCTATCTTCGAATGATATTCAAAGATATATAAAATTCCATAAATTCCCTATGTATTTGAAAATTATTCTTTACCTTTGCCATAGATTTTGCATTGTAAAACCCATAACATGGTCAAATGATGAAGAGAATAATCACTTTATTGCTTATATTAATCATGCCGATGATGATATTTGGACAATCGTATGCTTCCCTGTGGAAGAAAGTAGAAGCGGCCAACGAAAAGGATCTTCCCAAGACCGAGTACGAACTGCTGCAGAAGATTGTGAAGAAGGCCGATAAAGGCAAGGACTACGGTCAGTTGCTGACGGCAGAGTTACGGAGTGTCGACGTGATGGCTCACATGGCTCCAGACTCTCTGAAACCTGCCATGGTGCGTCTTCAGCAGCGATATGAGGCCACTACCGATGTGGTGCTGAAAACCGTGTACCAGACAGTTCTCCATCGTATCTACAGACAGAATGGTAGTCTGGAGATGGTCATCGAGGAGCCTGTGCTGACGCCGGACCTCTGTGAACGACTTGCCAAGGTGAAGGACGATGCCTACACACCCTTTGTCGTCAAGGGCGTGGATGCCAATATCTTCAATCATGACCTGCTGCACGTTGTCGGCTATGAACTGGACGACAGCAGGAGTTTCCGCGCCATGCACGACTATTATAACAAGGTAGGTAATCGTCGGGCGGCTTGTATGACGGCTGTCCAAGTTTATCAGTTTGCTCCAAAAGAAGATCTCGACTCTGTGATTAAGGTATACGCAGACCTGCCAGAGTGTGGTGAACTGGCTTTGGAGCGTTATCGTGATATCCCTTACGACCAGAAGGCCGAGAAACTGGCTTATATTCAGGAGGCTCTGAGTAAGTGGGGGAGCACGTGGCCACGACTGAAGAACTCGCTTGAAAATAACCGGCAGGAACTGACCAATCCTCAGTTCCGTATGTCTTTCGACCAGCATGTGGTGCTGCCGGAACAGACTCAGGAGATATCGTTGACTGATATCCGGAATCTCCGTTCTGTCTCGCTGACTGTCTACAAGGTCAATGCCAAGGGGGATATCGGCATATCGCCCGACTATGCTGATGGTTATAAGAAGATTAAACCGCTGCTGGGTGATGTGGTCTGCGAAGTGAAGCGTGAGTACACTGGCAAGGCTTCTTATGAGTTTTTAGAAGATTCAATCACGATAAAGGGCCTGCCAGTGGGTGTGTATATGCTGGAGTTACAGTCTAATCCCAAGACAGAGGTTATCCGCCGTCTGTATTTCGTCACAGATGTCTATACCATGGCCGAAGACCAGCCGAGCCCAGAGGGCGTCCGGTATGTGGTGGTGAGTTCCAGAACCGGTCAGCCCATTGCCGGAGCCCGTCTGCACATTAAGGAATACATCACTTATGCCGCCTTCGATGAGTTTGACGTGGTGGCTGACAATCAGGGCGAGTATTTCTTCAAGACACGTGATACCAGTAGGAGACGGGAGGTCTTTGCCTATACGGATAAAGACCAATTCTGTCCGGCGCTGAATGAGAACAACCATTATAGTTATTATGATCGTGACGACCTCGTCAAGAAGACGTGTGTTTATACAGACCGTGCCATCTATCGTCCTGGTCAGAAGGTCTATGTCAATGCCATCCTCTATCAGGTGAAACAGGGCATGGAACAGTCGGTAGAGTCGCATGTGGCCGTACACTTCCAACTGCGTGATGCCAATGGCAAAGTGGTGTCGGAACTGAAGGGTACGACAGATGACTATGGCGCCACTTCCTGTGAGTTCACGCTGCCGTCATCTGGTCTGACGGGCATGTATTCCATCTGTGTGAACAGTCAGAATCATTACATCCGTGTGGAAGAATATAAGCGCCCAACGTTCCATGTCGAGTTCCCTGAGGTGAAGGAGGCTTATGCCGCAGGTGACACGCTGACGGTGAAGGGTAACGCCATGACTTATGCCGGTGTGCCTGTGCAGGGGGCTAAGGTGAAGTATAAGGTGGTTCGTCGTACTGCCTTCTGGTGGTGGTCGTACAGCCGCTATTGGGAGACAGCCACCCTTGGCTACAGCAACAACGGTGAAGAGATTTCCGAAGGTGAGGCTGAGACGGGAATGGACGGTACCTTTAACGTGACGATGCCGCTGACAATGCCTGAGACCAACTATCCGATGTATTATCAGTTTGTGGTCACTGCTGACGTGACAGACAGTGCCGGCGAGACCCACAGCGGACAACTCTCGCTGCCTTTGGGCAACAAGAAACAGGCACTGAGTGTTGACCTGGAGGAGAAGATGCTCATCGACGACAAACCTGTGATGACCTTCCATCTTCTCAATGCCTCAGGCAAGGATCTTGATGCAGAAGTTAAATATCGTATCGACGGTGGCAAATGGCAAACCGCCCCAACCAACAAGAGCCTGTCACTTACCTCTCATCTCCAGCCACTCAACTCTGGAAAACATCAACTTGAAGCCACTTGTGAGGGAGACAGCCTGAAGCGTGACTTTGTCATCTTCTCACTTGATGATGACCGTCCTGCCACTGAAACCAGCGATTGGTTCTATCAGTCTGCCTCACAATTCTCCAACGACGGTACACCAGTGACGATTCAGGTTGGATCGTCAGACCAGAATGTGTATATCGTGTACAGCGTCTTCTCTGGCAATAAGTTGATCAAGCGTGGATCTGTCGACAGAAGCAATCAACTCCTGAACCTGAAACTCACCTATGAAGAGTCGTATGGCAATGGTCTGTTGCTTACTTTCGCCTGGGTGAAGAATGGCAAATGCTACACTCACTCGACACAGATTCAGCGCCCGCTGCCTGACAAGAACCTTACGCTGACATGGGCTACCTTCCGTGACCGGCTGAAGCCTGGGCAGCAAGAGGAGTGGACACTGACGGTGAAAGACTGTCAAGGCAAACCCGTCGATGCTCAGTTCATGGCAACACTCTACGATAAGAGCCTCGACATGCTGCAGTCTCACTCGTGGTCGCTGATACCCTATATCTACCTGCCTATGCCTACCACTACATGGGTCTATTCCGCTAATCATAAGATAAGCAACATGGCTTCTCATCATTGGAGTTCCAGAGATGTGGCAAAACTGGAGTTCAGTTACTTCGACCATGATGTCTATCCTAGTGCCTATTATAACCGTTTCCGTCGTTTCACCCGTGGTGCCGTGCTCAGCAGGGGGAGGGCGCGAGTCGCGGATGATGGCATGATGCTCGATGAGGCTGTGGCCATGGAGGCGCCGATGGCCTATGCCAAGATGGCTGAAGAACCTGCCGAGGCCAAGGCTGTGGAGGCTGATGCAAATGCTGAACCCGGGACAGACATGCAGGAAGAACAGGTCCAGGTGAGGGAGAACCTCAACGAGACCGCCTTCTTCTATCCTCAACTGACGACTGATGCTGATGGACATGTAGCCCTGAAGTTCACGTTGCCTGAGAGTCTTACCACCTGGCGGCTCTTAGGACTGGCCCATACCCGAGACATGTATGTAGGTACGATTATGGGTGAGGCAGTGGCACAGAAGGATGTGATGATCCAGCCCAACGTGCCCCGATTCCTCCGCGAGGGAGACCAGGGCGTCATCTCTGCCCGTATCTTCAATACGGGTAAGAAGGATTTTACCGGTAAGGCGCAGATAAGACTCCTTAATCCCGAGACCAATGCCGTAGTCTATGAACAGTCACAGACGGTGACATCAAAGGCTGGCGAGACTACCGCTGTTACTTTCAACGTCTCACCCCTTTCCTCTGAACACTCACTTCTCGTCTGTCAGATGACCGTCAGTGGTAAAGGCTTCTCCGACGGAGAACAGCACTACCTGCCCATCCTGCCCAGTCATGAGCGTGTGACGGTTACGATGCCCATCACTCAGCACCAGCCGGGAACGGTACAGGTGGATCTGGCAGCCCTCATCCCTGCTGATGCCAAGGGTAGCAAACTCACCTTCGAATATACCAACCAGCCCGCATGGCTGATGATCCAGGCATTGCCGACGGTGGGACAGCCTTCTGATGAGAATGCGATCTCTCAAGCCGCCTCATTCTACGCCAACTCCCTCGGGCGATATATCCTCAAGCAGAATCCGCAGGCCAAGAGTGCTTTTGCCCTCTGGAAGCAGGAGGCAGGTGAGGATAACTCATTGACGAGTGCCCTGGCCAAGAACGGTGACCTGAAAGACCTCCTGCTCAACGAGACACCATGGGTGCTTGATGCCGACAACGAGACCGAACAGAAACAGCGTCTGGCAGACTTCTTTGACGGGAATCTCCTGCAGAACCGGTTGAACAGTGCTGTTGAGAAACTCCTCAAACTGCAACGTGCAGACGGTTCATGGTCGTGGTGGAAAGACATGCCAGGCTCGTTCTATATGACTGTCGCCGTCAGTGAGATGCTTGTCCGCCTCAACGAGATGGCAGGGGAACAGACAGAGACGAAGCCGATGCTTACCCGTGCCTTTGACTTTATGGGCAATGAGATTGTCAAGGAAGTCAAGGAGATGAAGAAGTGGGAGAAAGAAGGCAACGCAGTGTCGTTCCCCAGTTTCAAGGCTTTGGAATGGCTCTATCTCGCCACTCTGGATGGCTGTGAGTTGCCAAGCGACGTACAGGCTGCCAACGATTACCTCCTGAAACTCCTGAAGAAGGAGATAAAATCACAGTCGATCTACGAGAAGGCCCTGACGGCAGTTATCCTCTCGAAGAGTGATCCCAGGCGTGCCGCCGAGTATGCCCAGTCGCTGAAGGAGTGGACCGTCTATCGTGAAGACATCGGCCGTTATTATGACACACCGCGAGCCGGTTACTCTTGGTATGATTATAAGATTCCCACGCAGACCGTAGCCATCGAGGCTTTGCAACGTCTGGCGGCCAGTGACAAGCAGACGCTCGACGAGATGCGCCGCTGGCTTCTGCAGGAGAAGCGCACCCAGGCTTGGGATACGCCTATCAACAGCGTCAACGCCGTCTATGCTTTCCTTCAGGGGGGCAGCCTGACGCTCACCACAGACAATGCTATCGTGAAGGTGGACAACACACCCATCGACCTGCCAAAGGCTACTGCTGCCATTGGCTATGTAAAGTCGCCGCTCCCTGCCACGAGCAAGATGCTCACCGTCGACAAGACCAGCGAGGGCACTTCTTGGGGTGCCGTCTATGCCCAGTTCACGCAGGCTACGCACAACATTGCAGCCTCGGGCAGTGGCATTACCGTGAAGCGCGAGATTCTCGATGCCAAAGGTAATCTCTTACCTCTCTCCTCTGACCACTCACCTCTAAAAACCGGTGACCGTGTGAAGGTTCGTATTACCATTACAGCCGACCGCGACTACGACTTTGTTCAGGTGGTCGACAAGAGGGCTGCCTGCCTCGAGCCTGTCCTTCAGATCAGTGGCTGGTACATGGGCTCCTACTGCACACCGAAAGACTACACGACCAACTTCTACTTCGACTGTCTGTCGAAAGGTACGCACACCATCGAGCGGGAATACTATATCGACCGTATAGGCCTTTATGAGACAGGCACATGTACAGCCGAATGTGCGTATGCTCCAGAGTTCAGGGGCATCGCTCCTTCAATGACGATTAGGGTGAGGTAGTTCGGAGTTTATTGTTTATAGTTTAAAGTTTATAGTTTATAGTTGATTACATTACAAGGATATATCAATGAATAAAAAACGGATTCTAATATTGCTTTTCACTTTCTCGCCATTAGTGGTTTCTGCCCAAAAACTGGTGGTGGAGAAGTCTGTCGTGGAGTGCGGGCGTACGGGTTATCAGCAACCCATCACCGCCACCTTCCAGTTGCGTAACAAATCCTTGAGGCGACTCATCATCGAGAGCGTTAAGCCCGATTGTGGCTGTACTGCCGTGGAGTTCCCCAAGGAGGTGGGCGCAAACGACAAGTTTACCATCCGCATGACCTACGATGCCCGTCAACTCGGTCATTTCCAGAAGATGGCCGTCATCCAGAGCAACGGTTCACGGACGCCTGTCTACCTCACGATGAAGGGGCTGGTGCTGCCCGAGGTCCTCGACTATACTGGTACCTATCCCTTGACGATGGGTAGCCTGATGCTCGACAAGGATGCCCTCGAGTTCGACGATGTGAACAAGGGTGAAACCCCCGTGCAGGAGATCCACATCCTGAACAATGGCACAGAGACGATGACTCCTCGGCTGATGCACCTGCCGTCGTATCTCACCGCCACGGTCTCCCCCGAGACCCTCCCACCTGGTAAGGCGGGTACTATTGCCGTCACCCTGCGCTCAGACCACTTGCGCGATTTCGGACTGACCCAAACACAGGTGTTCCTTGCCCAGCAGTTGGGTGAGAAGGTCAGTTCTGATAAGGCTGTCGACGTGACGGTCACCCTTCTGCCAGACCTCAAGCGGTTCGAGGGTGTCAGCCGTGCTCAAGCGCCTCAGTTACAGATGTCCGAGACCACCCTCGATTTCACCGACTTCCAGAAGCATCAGAAGAAGACCATCGATGTGAAGTTGTCGAATACCGGTGCCTCCATTCTCACCATCTCATCGATGCAGATGTACACTGGTGGCCTGAAAATCACCCTCGACAGTCGCGAGATAGCCCCTGGTCAGTCTACCACCCTGAAGGTGACGGGTTATGCAGCGGAACTCGCCAAAGTCAAGGGACGCCCGCGTATCCTTATGATTACCAATGATCCCGACAATGCTAAGGTCGTTATTAATATTAAGAAGTGATTGTTGTTTATAGTTTATAGTTTAATGTTTATAGTTTATAGATGATTACCTTGCATGCCATTCTGACTATAGGATTTGTTTCTGTAAGCCTTTCCGCCTATAGAACATATCATCTATAAACTATAAACCATAAACTATAAACAAAAAAAATAAAAGTATGGAACATCCCGAAAATAGCAGCGAATATGCCGGTCTGCAGGTTAACAGTGGGGTAGAGCAGCCCTCCATTATCAATCCCTATCTGCAGCGCAACCGATTCCGGCGGCGTGAACTCTCCGTCGGAGAGATGGTTGAGGGCATCCTCAAGGGTGACATCACCATCCTCTCGCAGGCTGTCACGCTCATCGAGAGTGTCAACCCCGATCACCAGGCCAAGGCTCAGGAGGTCATTAACCGTTGCCTGCCGTTCAGTGGTAACAGCATCCGCGTAGGCATCAGTGGTGTGCCAGGTGCCGGCAAGTCCACGAGCATCGATGAGTTCGGCATCCACGTGCTGAAGGAGAAGGGCGGACGCCTGGCCGTCCTCGCCATCGATCCCTCCTCTGAGCGCACCAAGGGCTCTATCCTCGGCGACAAGACTCGTATGGAGAAACTTGCCCAGCATCCCGACTCGTTCATACGTCCCAGCCCGTCGGCGGGTTCCCTCGGTGGTGTAGCCCGTAAGACGCGTGAGACCATCATCCTCTGCGAGGCTGCAGGCTTCGACAAGATCTTTGTAGAGACGGTCGGAGTGGGGCAGAGCGAGACCGCCTGTCACTCGATGGTCGACTTCTTCCTGCTCATCCAGGTGGCTGGGACGGGCGACGAGTTGCAGGGCATCAAGCGTGGTATCATGGAGATTTCTGACGGCATCGTCATCAACAAGTGCGACGGCGACAATGTCGACCGTTGCCAGATGGCTGCCACGAATTTCCGCAATGCCCTCCACTTCTTCCCGATGCCCGAGAGCGGCTGGACACCGAAGGTGCTCTGTTACTCAGGCTTCTATGGCACTGGCATCAAGGAGGTGTGGGATATGATTTTCCAGTACATGGACTTCGTGAAGTCCAACGGATACTTCGACTATCGCCGCAACGAGCAGTCGAAATACTGGATGTACGAGTCGATCAATGAGCACCTGCGGCTGAACTTCTACAACAACCCAGTCATCAAGTCGCAGTTGCCCTCCGCAGAACAGACTGTCCTCGGCGGTCAGAAGACCTCCTTCGTCGCTGCCCAGGACCTGCTCGACGAGTATTTTAAATTATTAAGGAGTTGATGTTTTTTTTTCAGTTTACAGTTTACGGTTTACAGTTTACAGTTGATAACCTTGCAAGCCATTCAGATGGACCCCATAGATTACAGCCTGTAGATGTAATCATCTGTAAACCGTAAACTGTAAACAAAAAAAATAAAGTATGGAAATCGAAATCGACAACGGCAGTGGCTTCTGCTTTGGTGTGACCACCGCCATAAAAAAAGCCGAAGAAGAACTTGGCACAAGCGATAAGACCCTCTATTGCTTGGGAGATATCGTCCATAACGGCATGGAGTGTGAAAGGTTGAAGGACCTGGGGCTTATCACCATCAATCACGATGACCTGCGTGAACTCCATGATGTGAAGGTACTGCTACGCGCCCATGGCGAGCCCCCTGAGACCTACGAACTCGCCCGCCGCAACCATATCGAGATCATCGATGCTACTTGCCCCGTGGTGCTCCAACTCCAGAAGCGTATCAAGAAACAGTATGATGAGTCGGGGACTTCTCAGATCGTCATCTTCGGCAAGCGCGGCCACGCTGAGGTGCTCGGACTCGTCGGGCAGACACACTCTAACGCCATCGTCATAGAGAACTTCGATGAGGTGAAACGTCTCGACTTTACCCGTGATATCTACCTTTACTCGCAAACTACGAAATCGCTCGACGAGTATCACCGCATCATCGAATACATTCAGTCGCACATCTCGTCTGAGGCTATCTTCAAGAGTTTTGATACTATCTGCCGCAGCGTCGCCAACCGCATGCCGAACATCTCGCAGTTTGCTGCCCGCCATGACCTCATCCTTTTCGTCTGTGGCCGTAAGAGTTCCAACGGAAAGGTCCTCTACAACGAGTGTCTGCGTGTCAATCCCAACACCCACCTGGTGGAGGATGCCCACGAGATAGAACCCGCATGGCTCGACGGTATCCAGTCTGTGGGTATCTGTGGTGCCACCAGCACTCCCCGCTGGCTCATGGAACAGTGTCGTGATGCCATCCAGCAGTTGGCATGAGAGGTCTTTGGTTAGCCGACCGGCTGGCAGAAGGCGACCGCATGGCTTTCGGCGATTTTGAAGTGGTAACAAAGTGAAGACGATGAAAAAGATATTGACTTTAACAGCCTTGGTGCTGAGCATCTCGGCACAGGCACAGACGCGCGACTGGGAGAACCCCGCCGTGCTGGGTATCAACAAACTGCCGTATCACGCAACCCTGCAGCTGCCCTCCAGGTGGAAGGCGTGCAAGGAGATTGTCAGTCTTGACGGCGAGTGGCTGTTCCGCTGGAGCCGCAATCCGGAGGAGCGGCAGACAGACTTCTACCGTGAGGACTATGACGTGAGCAGTTGGGGGAAGATAAAGGTGCCTGGCAACTGGCAGACGCAGGGCTATGGCACGCCCATCTACACCAATATCGATTATCCCTTCCAGCGTAACCGTCCCAGTGTTACCAGCGAACCGCCAAAGGACTGGACGGCCTACGAGAACCGCAACCCTGTGGGACAATACGTCACGTACCTCGACGTCACCAAGGCTATGCTTTCGAAGAATCTGATCTTGCACTTCGGCGGCGTACACTCGGCCTTTTACCTTTGGATCAACGGACGGCAGGTGGGCTACAGCCAGAACTCGATGTCGCCGGCAGAGTTCGACGTGACCGGCTATCTGCGCGAGGGCAAGAACAAGCTCGCCGTGGAGGTGTACCGCTGGAGCGACGGCAGCTATCTGGAGGATCAGGACATGTGGCGGCTCTCCGGCATCTTCCGCGAGGTGCAGTTGTGGGTGCGCCCGCTGGTGCACATTGCCGACTATCACGTGACGGCAGTGCCCGACAAGGACTATTCCAGGGCGGAGATCAAGGCCGCGGTCAGCCTCTGCAATACCGGAAGCAGGGCGGCGGGGAGTCTGCAGGCCGTGCTGCGCCTGAACGGCCGCGAGGTGAGCGGCGGACTGAAGCAGTTGGCTGCCGGCGATACCACCACCGTCCAAATGACCAGTGTCATCGACCGGCCGCAGCTCTGGTCGGCAGAGACGCCCCACCTCTATCCCTTCACCCTGGAGCTGCGCGATGCCGACGGAACGGTGGTTGAGCATTTCGACTACCATCTGGGCGTCAAGAAGGTAGAGGTGGTCGGCGAGGTCTTCAAGATCAACGGCAGGAACGTGAAGCTGCGCGGCGTGAACCGTCACGACCATCACCCGACGACAGGCCGCTGGGTGGACGATGCCACCTACGAGCTGGACCTCCGGCTGATGAAGCAAGCCAACATCAACTTCCTGCGCACCTCGCACTATCCCGACCGCGAATACCTCTACGAGCTCTGCGACCGCTGGGGCATCTACGTCATGGACGAGGCCAACCAGGAGAGCCACGGCTATGGCTATGCCAATCATGAGATGGGCGAGGATCCGGCGTGGCGGCAGGCCCATGTCGACCGTGCCGAGTCGCTGGTGAAGCGCGACTTCAACCACCCCTGCGTCATCCTCTGGAGCCTGGGCAACGAGGGTGGGGTAGGCCCGAACATCCAGGCGATGTACGACAAGGTGCGCGAGCTCGACACTACGCGCCCGCCCTTCTACGACTGTCATCCGCGCTACTCCGCCCTCCACGACTTCGGCTATCCTACGCCCGACAAACTGCGCAGCGAGGCCGTCAAAGAGACCGAGAAACCCATGATCGCCCGCGAATACGCCCACGCCATGGGCAACTCGATGGGCAACCTGCAGGAGTATTGGGATGTCATCTATGCCGACAGCAGCATCGTCGGTGCAGCCATCTGGGACTGGGTGGACCAGGGGCTCTTGAAGAAAGATGGCAACGTGGCGTTTTGGGCCTACGGCGGCGACTTTGGCGACAAGCCTAACCTCGATGCCTTCTGCATCAACGGGCTCTTGGCGCCCGACCGCACGCCTCATCCGCACTACTACGAGGTGCAGTATGTCTACCAGCCCCTGCAGTTCGTTCAGGAGGGCGACAGCATCCGCATCGTCAACCGGAACTATTTCACCGGCATCGACCAGTATGAATACTATTGTGAGGTCTACCATAACGGAGAGCTCGTCACGGGTGAGCTCGCGCGGATCCATGGCGACAAATTCGAGATACCCTATCCATATTACCCCTACAACGAGCCCGAACTGCTGCTGAACGTCTATGCCCGTCTGCGTCGCGCCACGCCCTGGGCAGAAGAGGGATTTGTCGTGGCCCGCGAACAGTTCGTCCTCAAACCGGAAGAGTTCTGGTATGGCGCCAGCGAAGGGAATGCAATGCCCCGGAAATCGGCTGACGATATGGTCTTCACCACAGACGGCGGCTCCGTCACCATCGACCGCAACGGGGCCCTCACCTCATGGATCGTCGATGGCACGCAGATGCTGCAGGCTCCCCTGGAACCCTATTTCTGGAAACCCGAGAACGACAATCAGCACGCCGCCCATTTTGCCGAGCGTACCGCCCCGTGGCGCGATGCAGCCAAGAACCGTACGGTCAAGTCAGTACGCATCAGCGGTCATCAGGTGATTGCCGACATGGCACTGCCCGTGGGTGCCGACCTGACGCTGACCTATACCGTGAAGACCGACGGGCGCATCAAGGTGGATATGGACTACCGTCCGACGGCCACCGGCATCCCCCTGATACCTAAATCAGGTATGAGGTTGCGGCTGCCTGCCGACTATACCCGCATCGGGTATTACGGCCGTGGCCCGTGGGAGAACTATCCCGACCGCAAGCGGAGTGCCTTTATCGGGCGCTACGAGATGCCGCTTTCTGAATACGAGACGGAGTATGTCCGCCCGCAGGACAACGGCTGCCGCACTGACGTGCGCTGGTTCTGCATTTCAAACGGAGCGACGACCCTCCGCATCGACGGTCTGCAGCCGCTGTGCATCCGTGCCTGGGACTACGGCGAAGAGGACCTGGAGGGCGTCCGTCACCCCCATGAGATCCGTCGCGGCCGCTTTGTCAATCTGAACATCGACCTCAATATTCATGGCGTCGGCGGCATCGACACCTGGGGGGCGCGCACCTTGCCACAGTACACCATCGACGGCAACAGCCCCTTCCACTACGCCTTTATCCTCGATTGGAAATAACATGGTATTTATTGATTGCTTTCTGATGAGAAAAGATGCAGTATATCCTATTCTTCTTGTTTTTCTTGCTATTTTTATCTAATTTTGCAGCGGTATAAACTATGAACCAAATGTTATGAGCGAGAAATTTCCATACGGTTACGATTTGAATGCCTATATCGACAAGGCGTTCGAGCAGATGAAGGCTGACTTCCCTTGGGCAACGAGGGATATGATGGGTGAGCGTACCTGCTTTGGTATCGAGAAAGTGGGCGGCGAGTATCAGTATGTCAGGTATTACTCGAATTTTGATGGTACATATAGTCCTGATCCTCTCAATGTGGACAGCGAGGAGTTTATCCGCAGGTTGGCCGAAGGCCATGACTGGGAACTTGAGCGGGCCAATCCCGTGAAGGAATGCATCGATGTGGAAGCCTCCGACCGATGCTCCGGCGACTGGTTCCTGGAGTGCTATCAGATCCGGAAACATGAGAAGGGCGGCTATTCGGTTTATGTCACGGCCGGTAACCGCTCGGCAGGCGGGTCAAAGACGGTCTTTATTCCTGCCTCCTATTTCAAACTGAGTTGGGAAGAGTTTTTGGACAAGTATCTCGGTTTGGCTACCCCAGGCTCTTTCTACGTCGGCAGGGCTGACCTCGAACGGGACCCTCGCATTAAAGAGTTCTTGGGCTTTTAATTAAATTCGTATCCATATGAAAAGATTATTGATTGCGCTGCTGGTGCCTTGTGCTTTGTTCATAACAGCATGCGGAGGCAAGAAAACACAGGGCGAGAGTGGTGACACGGACTCTAATAGCATAACCAGTCTGCGCCAGCAGTACCGTTTCGAACATCAGTTCATCAAAGTGGATGACAAGAACTATGACAGTATCGTCGTGAAGGGATATCAAGACGGAAAGGTCGCCTTCGAATGCAGGCACGAACTGGTGGACTATGTGAGTGTTGAAAATGCTGCTGATATGGAATGGATAAACGATACGACGGACATCAACTTCGACGGGATCCCCGACCTGCAGATTTACCTTTCGGTCTATGTCAGGGGGCAGGTCGCCTATCTGTACGCTGGCTATGTATGGACTCCCCGGCAGAAGTTTGAGGAGGTGGAGGAGTGGAAAGAACTGTTCAACCCTGAGGTGCATCCTGAAGACCAGACCGTCACGGCCAACTATCGCAGCGATGCCAACGAGAGGACATACGACACCTACAAGTGGACTGACGGCAACAAACTTGAACTTATCAAGACCCGTAAAGGAGCATTCTTTGGTGACGATCCTTTAGGAGATGAAAAGGTCGCCATCAAGTATTTCGTGTCGCAGTTCTATGAAGAATGGGGCAAGAAGGAACTGGACGACTATGACGCGCTGAAACCCTATATCACTCCCAAACTCCGTCAGTATCTTGCCGATGCCTACGAGTTTGATTGTGAGGGTGAGTGCCTAGCCACTTGGAAGTTCTTCTATGAGGGTGGCGGCGATGTAGGTGAGAGTAAGTCATACACGTTTACATCTCGCGACGAGAGTCATGTCCTTGTGGAGATCGAGTATGACAACTACAAGTATGACGTACTCCTGAAGGTGATTAAGGATGGTGATACCTACAAGATCGACAGCCTGAAGCAAGAAAAACCCTAATCCTTCTCCATCACCAGCGAGGCCAGCACACCGACGGTGTTAACCCTGCCTTATTCTTCCCAGTCGATTTCCGTGAAGCGGGAGAAGCGTTTCCCGTCACGTTCTATCTGCTCGAAGAACATCTTCTCCGGACGAACCCAGTATTTGCGGTCGCCGTATAGGGCCTGATAGACTACCATCCGTTCCTGGGTCTCAGAGTCGAAGGCCGATGCTATCAGTTTGTACTTGTTCCCCTTGAAGTGCTGGAAATAGCGCACCCGGTCTTCTGCGATGGGATAGTCCAGCAGCAACTTCTCGATGAGCGGACAGTACCATGTCTTGAACTGCTCGGCCGTTGGCGTATGGCCTCCCGGGAAGTGGTGGCAGTTCAGATAGTGCTCCAGGAAAAGCGGCTCGAAGTGTGCCAGTGTGTCTTCCTCGCCGAAGAGTCCCCACACGCGATCCTTATTATATATGTTACAACAGTCGAACTGGTGCGCCTCCAGTTCCTCGAACTCGCTGATGAGGTATTCGCCGATGGTGAAGTCCTGCTTGCCGTCAGCCCTTGGCGACTTGTACTGATGGCTGCCGATACGCTCACGGAGGAAGTCGGACATCTTGAAGTGCGGGTTGCCGAGTAGGGCAGGGATGCCGACAATCGGCGAGATCATCTGGGCATAGAACGACCCGCAACTGTTGCCGACAAGCACGTCGGGCTTCTCCTTGTCACAGATGTCACGGATGAGCCTGATGGCATCGTTAGGGTGGAGTGGGAGGTCAGGAGTCAACACACGAGCTTTCCCCTCAAAAGCCTCCCTCAGCGCCACTGCAGGCACACATTGGCCGCTGGCGTAGAATCCGTGAAGGAACAATATCGTCTTTTTTTTCTGCATATCTGGTTGCAAAGGTACTAAAATAATTTCTCATTTACCCGAAAAAGTTTGTGAGATTGTAAATTAATGCTTATTTTTCAGGCATTATCTCTTGGTTGATATGGCAATACAAGTGACATACAGGAGAATCAGGAGGCTGTCGATGCGTATCGTGAAGAATGGCGATGTGTATGTTCTACATTTATCGTAGATTTATGTCTTTACGCCGATGATAGTCGTATTCGATGGCTTCATATGGTGATCCGTTGCCGCCTTCGCCGCCGGAAGCCTCGGGCTGCAGAGAGGTGTCGTAGGTCTCCTCGAAGACCACGTCCTTCACCAGCGACTTGGCCACGACATACTTCTGGGCGATCTTGCCCTGCTTGTTCACCTTCTGACCGACGACCACGCGCTCCGTCTCAGGCTGGAACAGCACCCTTCGCGTGGTGATGGTCTGTGCGCCGCAGTCCTCCTTCTCGGTCGTTCCGATGCTCGAGAATCCCACCTTGAAGATGCCGATG
>ONPM01000037.1 GCA_900319715.1 uncultured Prevotella sp. | reverse complement strand
CAGAGACAAAGCGAGCAGAGAAGAGATGGGATGTTAATAATAGATAAATAATCGCGAACTTTTGCAGTACTTCACTCATTCCGCGGTTTATATAGATAGAATGTCAAACTAAAATTGTAACGCTTATGAAACAGTTTTTACTAATGTTGGCTATGATGCCTTTGGCGTCTTTTGCACAGGACGGTTATCGCCCTCTGGTGGAACAAGGAAAGAAGTGGACTTACCATCATGACACCTATCAGTATGTGTATGACTACCACTACACGCTTGAGGGTGATACAGTGGTAGCAGGTAAGGATTGTCTGAAGATGTATTCTGAGAATAGGTACGGTGACGGTGAACGCCAGTATGAGGGCGCACTCTTTGAGGAAAACAAGAAGGTGTATTGTTTCTTCCCTTATAAAGAAGAATCATCGATTGAAGAGCCAGCACTTCTGTACGACTTTGGTTGTGAGGTGGGCGATGTGTTTCACATGAATGCTATCGAGTTGGTAACCCAGGCTATCAGCGCTGTTGAGGTGAATGGCAAGAGCGTCAACCGCTATGATTTTCAGGCACAGCAGCCAGATAAGGATGACGAGCCGTTTGTCATAGGGAACTTGTCGTGGATAGAAGGGGTAGGCGCAACGATGGATTTCTTCGGTATGCTGCCGCTTCAAGGCAATTACAATAGCCTCGTGGCCTGTGAGGTGAATGGCGAGGTGATATACCAGTCTGCTACATCTATTCAGGGCATCAAGTCAAACACCCTCAATAGCGACGGCGCCATCTTCGACCTTCAAGGCCGCCGCCTCTCTGCCACTCCCGCCAAAGGTATCTACATCCAGAACGGCAAGAAGCGGATAGTGCGCTGAACATAACGATTCCTTACAGCTCTCTCTTTGAGCAAGGTCCGTCGGCAGATGATGAAAAGGGGTAAGGATTAGTGTTGTACTTTGTACTGCTGGCCGACGGGTTTTGCGCCGCCATCCGAAAGACCCCTTCGGATGGCGGCCTTTTTTCATGTCTTTTGCAGGTGTACATGTTCTTATGCAAACTATATTTTGAGCATACGTTCCTATATTCTTGGCTTAAAATGTCGTATTTCAGACAGTTGGTCTATACACATAAGGGCCGAATCCTTTGTGTGTTGTCATAATCCTAATCTGTTTGTGCCTGTTAGAAGGGTGTTTGCAGGTATGATTTTGTTTGAGCGAAAAAGTGAAATCAGGCATACATTCCTACATTTTCCGTCTAACCTGCTGATATTCAGATAGAAAAGCCATGTATGGTGCCTACATGTAAATCATCAACCCTACATAAACAGGGCATTTTTACTGCTAATTTGCCCTATTCAGTAGTCTTATAAACAGAGTGTTTCATGCTTGTTCCGACAATGGAAACACTATGTTTCCCCAGGAGAAACAGAGTGTTTCCATCGATGAAACACAGTGTTTCACTCATAGGAACAGAAATGGAACACCCTTATTTACAGAAGTTTAAGTACTAATTATGACCTGAAGATGTCAAGATTTCAGCATTTTATGTATGCCTGCTACTTTCCATGTAGGCACCATACATAATGTATCCGCCTATATATCAGATATATAGAAGCAAAATGTAGGAATGTATGCCTATTTTCACTTTTTTGCGTGAACTTATTTTGTTGAGTCCGCACAAACGTCATGTAAACTTGAAGACCTTTTGTGTCGTGACTGTTAATAATTGATAAATAATCGCAGTTTCATGCAGTATTTTACCTGTTCTGCTATTTATATATATAGGAGGTGTGATGTAAAGACAGATTTCCATATTCTCTCTTTGGCTCCTCAAACCTTTAGATCCCCATTTTCGAATAGGAGCCAGCATCGGCCAATAGGTAAAAAGGTTGTCTTAAATGGTTAGTGATTTGTATGATGGCCGATGAGTATGGCCGCTGTCCGAAGTGTTTTCGGGCAGCGGTCTTTTTCCTGATTCCCTTTTCCTGGGTGCCTGCATGTTGCCCTGAAGTCGTTCAGAACAGTTCGCGGAGTACGCCTAAGGACTTCATTTCCGGGAAGTTCGGCAGGTGGAGGCGGTAATAGGTGATGGCGACTTCGAGCAGACGGTTGCGCTCGTGGTGGGAAAGGCGGAAGAGGTGCATCGTCGGATAGTCCATGCGCATCATGAGTTGCAGTTTGTCGGCCTCCTCAGGATGGAGGAAGTCGTGGTGGGGTGGGGGCGTGGTGCAGAAGACACTCTCGCGCAGGTCGAAGTAGTCGCCCGCCTGGTAGTCGTCGAGGTTGGGGTAGAAGCCGAGGAAACGGCTCAGTCGCATGAGGAACACGAGGTGGAAGTTGGCGAAGCGGTCTGTCTGGCTGTCGAGCCACTGGATGCTGCTGGTGATATAGTCGAAGAGGGTCTCGTTGCGCTGTTCGGAGCGGAGGGCATAGTAGAGGAACTCGGCCACGAAGAGCGTGATGGCGAGTTTGTGGGGATGGAAGGGGATGGTGGTGAAGGGCGAGGCCAGGCGGACGTCGGACATCTTCTGCAGTTGCGCCTTGGGACGGATGTCGGTCTCTACCTCGAGGAGCGTCAGGGGCTGGAAGAGTTGTTTCTTGATGCGGGCCTTCGACGTCTTGGGGATGCTCACCATGAACGACAGTCGTCCGTGCGTCTTGGTGAACAGGTCCACGATCATTCTCGTCTCGCCGTACTTGAGGGAATGGAGGACTATGGCCTGGGTCTTCGTCTGCATACGACTGCAAAGGTACAATAATCATTGGACATTAAACATAGTAAATGGGACATTTTCAACGGAGGATAGTTAATAATTCTTAAAAGTAATCATAAAGTTCAAAGTTCAAAGTTCAAAGTAAAAAAATAGTAGTACCTTTGCACCCGCAAAAAAAGGCAAGGGTCCCTTCGTCTATCGGTTAGGACGAGAGATTTTCATTCTCTAAAGAGGAGTTCGACTCTCCTAGGGACTACGTTAAATCTGCCATCTGCACAGCCAAGTGCTACCGGCTTGCCGGGATAAGGTGGCGGAGACCCGCAAGGGTTGCCCAGGGCGGTTTTTCTGTTTACGGTTTACAGTTTACAGTTTACTGTTTACGGTTTACGGTTTACAGTTGACGCAAGACCCACAGGCTTTAATTCATTATTAACATTAAACACTCAACAAAAAAATGGCAAACCACAAATCATCAGTGAAGAGAATCCGCCAGGACAAGAAGAAGGCGCTTCACAATCACTACTACGCAAAGACGATGCGTAACGCTGTGCGCAAACTGCGCGCTATGACTGACAAGGAAGAGGCAGTGGCCCTGTATCCGAAGGTGCAGAAGATGCTTGACAAACTCGCCAAGACGAACATCATCCACAAGAACAAGGCAGCCAACCTGAAGTCGAGCCTCGCACAGCACATCAATAAGCTTTAGATTTGTTTACAGTTGACGGTTGACAGTTTACAGTTGATTACACTGCAAGCCGTTCCGCCAACAGTCATATCATCTGTAAACCGTAAACTGTAAACCGTAAACGAAAAGAAGCCGCAATCCGAAAGGGTTGCGGCTTCTTTTTGTGTTTTTTTAGCAGATAAACTATGTTTATCTGACTTTTTTTTAGTACCTTTGCACGCAAAATAGTAAAACGCAAAATAGTAAATCGTAAATATAAGTGATGACAGAAGAACAACTGATTCAAGAAGAGAATTATTCCGCGAGTAACATTCAGGTGCTTGAGGGTCTTGAGGCCGTCCGTAAGCGCCCAGCCATGTATATCGGCGACATCAGCGAGAAAGGACTCCATCATCTGGTCAACGAGACCGTCGACAACTCTATCGACGAGGCGATGGCCGGCTACTGTACCCATATCGAGGTGACCATCAACGAGGATAACTCTATCACCGTGCAGGATAACGGTCGCGGTATCCCCGTCGACGAGCACGAGAAGATGCACAAGTCGGCTCTCGAGGTCGTGATGACCGTGCTCCACGCTGGTGGTAAGTTCGACAAGGGGTCGTATAAGGTCTCTGGCGGTCTGCATGGTGTGGGTGTCAGTTGTGTGAATGCCCTTTCGACCCATATGCTGTCTCAGGTGTTCCGCAATGGTCATATCTACCAGCAGGAGTACGAGAAGGGTAAGCCCCTCTACGATGTGAAGATCGTGGGTGATACCGACAAGACGGGTACCCGCCAGCAGTTCTGGCCCGACGGCACCATCTTCACCACCACCGAATATAAATATGATATCATCGCCCGCCGTATGCGCGAGTTGGCCTATCTGAACGCAGGCATCACCATCACGCTGACAGACCTCCGTCCGGATGAGGAAGGCAAACTGCGTGAGCCCGAGGTGTTCCACGCCAAGGACGGTCTGAAGGAGTTCGTGCGCTACGTCGATCGCCACCGCACCCATCTCTTCGACGATGTCATCTATCTGAAGACCGAGAAGCAGGGCACGCCCATCGAGGTGGCCGTGATGTATAATACCGACTATTCGGAGAACATCCACTCTTATGTGAACAATATCAATACGATCGAGGGCGGTACCCACCTGGCTGGTTTCCGTGCGGCCCTCACGCGTACCCTGAAGAAATATGCCGACAACGATCCGCAGATCTCCAAGCAGATCGAGAAGGCCAAGATCGAGATTGCACCCGAAGACTTCCGTGAGGGCCTTACAGCAGTGATTAGTATTAAGGTGGCCGAGCCGCAGTTCGAGGGACAGACCAAGACGAAACTCGGCAACTCGGAGGTCGCTGGTGCCGTCCAGCAGGCCGTAGGTGAGGCGTTGGCTAACTATCTGGAGGAGCATCCCAAGGAGGCCAAGATGGTGTGCGACAAGGTGGTGCTCGCCGCCACGGCCCGTATCGCAGCCCGCAAGGCCCGTGAGAGTGTCCAGCGCAAGAACCCGATGACGGGTGGCGGACTGCCTGGCAAACTTGCCGACTGCTCCAACAAAGACCCGAAGGAGTGTGAGATCTTCCTCGTCGAGGGTGACTCCGCAGGTGGTTCTGCCAAGCAGGGCCGCGACCGTCACTTCCAGGCCATCCTGCCCCTGCGCGGTAAGATCCTGAATGTGGAGAAGGTACAGTGGCACCGTGTGTTTGAGGCCGAGTCGGTGATGAACATCATCCAGTCGATCGGCGTCCGCTTTGGCGTCGAGGGCGAAGGAGACCGCGAGGCCAACATCGACAAACTGCGTTACGACAAGATCATCATCATGACCGACGCCGACGTCGATGGCTCGCACATCGACACGCTGATCATGACCCTCTTCTACCGCTTCATGCCGCAGGTGATCCAGGGCGGGCACCTCTATATCGCCACGCCGCCGCTCTACAAGTGTACTTACAAGAAGGTGTCTGAGTATTGCTATACCGAACAGCAGCGCCAGGCCTTCATCGACAAGTATGTGGCTGGCAACGGCGACGACAAGGCGCTCCACACCCAGCGCTACAAAGGTCTGGGTGAGATGAACCCCGAGCAACTCTGGGAGACGACGATGAACCCTGAGAACCGTCTGCTGAAGCAGGTGAGCATCGAGAATGCCGCCGAGGCCGATGAGATCTTCTCCATGCTGATGGGCGACGACGTCGAACCCCGCCGTGAGTTCATCGAGAAGAACGCCACCTACGCCAACATCGATGCCTAGGCTTCCCCTCCTAAGTTAGGAGGGGTTAGGGGTGGTCTGAACCGCCTCTATAAAAAATCACCCTAGTGTGATATTCTCAACCTCAATCCTCTCTTCGTTGAGGAAGATCTGTGCAGACTCCTTAAACCTATCAGGATTCTCAGTCGTTAGATAATGAACGGAAGCGTGCTTGGCGCACTTCCGTTCTATTTGTTTGTGGCGCTCCAGATAAGCCTTCAGGCTGCTGGCCACGTAGTCGCCCTGTGAGACGATGCTGACGCCCTTGGGCAGATATTTCAGGATCTTCGGCATCAGCAGGGGATAATGCGTGCAACCAAGGATGATGGCATCGATCTTTGGATCCAGGGCCATGATCTGGTCGATGCGCTTCTTCACGAAATAGTCAGCGCCAGGCGAGTCGGCCTCGTTATACTCTACCAGCGGCACCCAGAAGGGGCAGGCCACGCCGCTGACGGTGATGTCGGGGTGCAGTTTCTGGATCTCCAGATTGTAACTCTCACTCTTGATGGTGCCCTCCGTGGCCAGCACCCCCACATGTCGCGACCTCGTGAGCGATCCGATGACCTCTGCCGTGGGGCGTATCACGCCCAGCACACGGCGCTCTGCATCCCACAGCGGCAGGTCGTGCTGCTGGATGGTGCGCAGGGCCTTGGCCGAGGCTGTGTTACAGCCGAGAATCACGAGGTGACACCCCATCTCGAAGAGCCGCAACACAGCCTGACGCGTAAACTCGTACACCACGTCGAACGAGCGTGGGCCGTATGGTGCACGGGCATTGTCGCCCAGATAGAGATAGTCGTATTCGGGGAGCAGTTGGCGGATGCCGTGAAGGATGGTCAGTCCGCCATAGCCGCTGTCGAAGATGCCGATGGGGCCTGGCGCTTCGCTCAGAGGAGGGATGGGGGAGGCAAGAGGCGCGGGATTGTTCATTTCTGCAGCAGGGAGTTGACGAGTTCGCTGATATCTTCGCCCTGAGCGGGATTGATAAAGGGCAGGGCCTTCGTGTCCGTGTCGTAGATGAAGGCAAAGCCGCGCTCACGGCCTATCTGCCCCAGCAGTTCGATGAGCCGGATCTTCAGCGGGGCGAAAGCCTGCTTACGGGCCTGCGCCAGTTCCTCGCGGCTCTGCTCCTTGAAGGCAATGTTCTGTTCCATCAACTGCTGCAGTTCCGTCTGGCGCTTCTGCAGGATGGTGCGTGGGAAGTCACGCTGCCCTTCGAGAAATTCCTCGTATTTCAGGTTGAACTCTTCCTCCACCCGCTTCATCTCTGCCTGGTATTGCTGGTTCAGGTCTGCCATCTGCTGCTCTGCGATGGCATAGTCGGGCATCGACTTCAAGGCCGTTTCATAACTGAGGTAGCCGAAACGGAATGTCGGAGCGCTTTCCTGCGCAAAAGTCTGTAGAGCCAGCAAAGCAGATATGACTAATAAGAATCTTCGAATTTTCATCATGAGTTTCAATAACTATTATTTTCGTATAGGCGACAAAGATAAGTAATTATTTTGATATCCACAAATTTTTTAGAGAAATATAACCACTACCCTGTATTATTTATAATGTACCCGCGATCAATCATGTTTACTGGAGTGCTGTGCTCTAGAATACTCCGAGCGCCTCACTTCGATGCCTTACACGCCTCGGGGCGATGCCAACAATGATAGGAGCAGGTTTTTGATTGAATTATCGAATTCACATCAAAAACCTGCCCCCGTGATTTTGTCCCTGTGATGGATTTAGTTGTACTTACAACTTACATCTAAATTTTGCTTACTTAAGTCCGAGTTTGGTCTTCACCTGAGCGGTGACGTCGGTAGACAGCGTGGTGCTGATGTAAGGGATGCCGGCGTTGATCTCGTTGATGATGACGAAGTCGCCAGCCTGACCAACAGCCTTGATGGCATCGAGCACCTTGGCGGTGATGGCCTGCATCTTCTCAGAAGAAGCCTTCTGGAGAGCCTGCTGGTTGTCCTGATAACTCTGCTGGATCTTCTGGTACATCTCCTGCAGTTCGGTCTGACGGCGCTGCTTGATGTTGTCGGGCAGGGTAGCCTGCTCCTTGTCGAAGGCGTCGGCCTTCTTCTGGAGTTCGTCCTGCATCGACTTGAGGTCGGCCTCATACTGAGCCTGGAGTTTGTCGATCTCGGTCTTGGCAGTGGCGTATTCTGGCATGGCCTGAATGATCTCCTGAGTGTTGACGTGCCCGAACTTCTGGGCATTGGCGGCGGTGAAGCCGCAGATAGCGCAAATAGCGCAAAGGATTAATTTTTTCATTTTTTTCTTATCAGTTTAATTGTTATATGCTTTGTTTCATTAGCCTTTGTTCATTAGCCTTTGTTCAGACCCCCTCTGGCTCCCCCTAACTTAGGGGGAGAATGGGTTAGTTGGAGTATCCGAGTTTGCTGAGTACTTCGGATGAGATGTCGATCTTCGGTGAGCCGAAGATGATGCCGGTGTCGCTGGCACGGTCGAGCACGAGTTGGTAGCCTCGGGTGTCGGCAATGTCCTTGATGGCATTGTAGATCTCGTCCTGGATGGGCGACATGAGGGCGTTGCGCTTCTTGAAGAGTTCGCCTTCGGGGCCGAAGTATTTCTTCTTCAGGTCGGCTGCCTGCTTCTCTTTCTCGACGATGGCGTCCTGCTTCTCTTTCTTCTGCTCCTTGGAGAGGAAGACCACCTCGTTCTGGTAGTTCTTATAGAGTGTCTGCGCCTCAGTGGTGAGGGCGTCGACCTCTGCCTGCCATTGCTTAGAGGTCTGGTTCAACTGTTCGTTGGCACGCTCGTAGGCCGGGATATTCTTGAGGATATATTCCATATCCACCAATGCGAACTTCTGGGCCATTGTGTGAGGAGTGAAGAGTGAAGAGTGAAGAATCATTAGCAGTGCTAATGTCATCAAACGTCTTACCATGTTCTTTGTTACTACATTCATCGTTTCTTATTTTTTATTGTTTCTATTTTGAAGAGGATTCTGTTGGAGTGTGGAAGCAAATTTTCACTCTTCACTTTCTTAGAATTCCTGTCCGAGGATGAAGTGGAAGTTGCTTCCACCTTGCTTCGTGGCTCCTGCCTGGTTGGTGTAGACATTGTCGAAGCCGTAGGCCCAGTCGATACCCATCAGACCCACCATGGGGAGGAAGATACGCACGCCGAGTCCGGCAGAGCGCTTCATCTTGAAGGGGTTGAAGTCCTTGGCGCGGGCCCAGGCATTACCGCCTTCGAGGAAGCCGAGGCCGTAGATGGTGGTGTTACCCAGCATGAACGGATAGCGCACCTCGAGGGTGAAGCGGTCGTAGGCGTAGGAGTTGTAGGACGAGATCTTCCGGCCGTCCATCATCTCCTCGTAGGCAGCGGAGTAGGAGATCGATCCGTTCTCGTAGCCTCGCAGGCCAATGGTCTCCTCGGAGTAACCGTAGGAGTAGCCGCTCATACCGTCACCACCGACGTAGAACGTCTCGAAGGGTGAGCGCTTGTTGTCGTTGTAACTGCCCAGCAGTCCCATCTCCACGCGTGTCATCAGCACGAAGCACTTCTGGCCTCCTGTAAGGGCTGTGAAGGAGCGCAACTTGAACTTCCACTTGTGGTATTCAATCCAGCGGTAGACGTCTTGCAGTTCGTCTTCATATTTGGCCGAATTGCTGTTCTTGGCCAGTGAGGCGTAGTCCTTGTTGTCGAATACGGACCAGGGCGGCGTCAGGGTGACAGAGGCTGTCATCTCTGAACCACGGCGCGGGAACAACTGGTTGTCTGTAGAGACGCGCGACAGGGTCAGGCCCAGGTTGATGTTGTTACAGTTGCCGTTGTGGATATAGAAGTAACTCCAGTCGCGCAGCATGTAGCGGGTATAGCCCAGCGAGAGCGACAACTGGAAGAAGTCGTCAGGCCAGCGCAGGCGCTTACCCCATCCTACGGAGGCTCCGAAGACGGTCATCGTCTTGTCGTCGTCGAGCATCGAGTCGTAGTTGTACAGGCCGGTGTTGTACATACCGTAGCCTGAGTTGTACAGTGCATAGTTGTTGTAGAACGCATTGTTGCGGTAGTAACTCGAGATGTCGGACTGCTTGGAGTAGAACACGCCAAAGTTGAGGCTGTTGGGTCGCTTGCCGCCGAACCAGTTCGTGCCGTAGTTGGCGCTCAGCGAACTGTAGTATGAGCCGTTGGTCTGGAAACTGAAGCCTAACTGCTCGCCGTCGCCGTATGGCAGGATACCGCGATGGAGTTTGTTCTTGCCGAAGAGATTGCGGATGGAGAAGTTGTTGAACTTGATGCCCACCTTGCCGATAATACCTGTCTGTCCCCAGCCTAAGGAGAACTCCAACTGGTCGTTCGACTTCTGTTCGAGTTGCCAGTTGATGTCTACGGTACCGTCTTCGCCATTGGGCTTGATGTCGGGTGTCACCTTCTCGGGGTCGAAGAAGCCCATGGAGGCGATGTCTCGGATGGAACGGGTAATGGCTTCCTTGTTGAAGAGGTCGCCGGGCTTGGTGTGAAGTTCGCGCCTTACCACCTCTTCGTACAGGCGGTCGTTACCGTAGATGCGGACGTGGTTCAGGTGAGCCTGCGGACCCTCGGTGACGCGCATCTCGAGGTCGATGGAGTCGCCGACGATGTTCACCTCGACGGGATCGATGTTCGAGAACACGTATCCGTTGTTGTAGTACCAGTTGCCGGCGGCATCGTCGTCTTCCTTCAGTCGCTTGTTGATATGCTTCTGGTTGTAGACGTCGCCCTTCTTCATCTCGAGCACGGCGTTCAGATAGTCGGTGGTGACGACGGTGTTGCCTACCCAGGTGATATTACGGATGAAGTATTTGTCGCCTTCCTCGATCTTCACATAGACATCGACGTGCTTGTCGTCGTAGTTCGAGACAGAGTCTTCGAGGATGGTGGCATCGCGGAAGCCCAGTTCGTTGTATTTGTCTATCAGCGCCTGCTTGGCCTCGTGATAGCGCTCGTCGGTGAACTTCTTCGACTTGAAGATGTTGGCGAACTTGCCTGCTTCATGGATCTTTCCGAAGGCACCCTTGCTGATGAGTGAGCCTTTGATCTTCTTGTCCTTCAACTTCTCGTTGCCTTCGAAGATGAGTTTGTGCACCTTCATCTTCGCCTTCTTGTCGATATTCACGTCGAGGATCACGCGGTTCGGCCTCTCTGGGTCGTCGCGCTGTACGATGTCGATTTCTGCATTCTTATAGCCTTTCTCGTCGAAGTATCTCTTGGCCAGGATCTTGGCGCGGTCGATCATGTTCGGCGTGAGTTGTCCGTCGCGCATCATGCCCAGTTTCGTTTCCATATCCTCGCGCTCAGACTTCTTGATGCCGTGGTACTGGATGCTGCTGATGCGGGGGCGCATGCCGAGGTGGATGCAGAGGTAGATCTTGCTGCCCACGATGGAGTCGGCCGTGATGCTGACCTTCGAGAAGAGTCCGTTGCGCCAGTAGCGCTTCACGGCCTCGGTAATCTGACCGCCAGGAACATCAATCATCTGTCCGACACTGAGTCCGGAGAGGCCTGCCAGCACATAGTCTTCATAGCCATCGACTCCCTCGACGGCGATGCCTCCTATCTCACAACTGCGGGGCGTCCCGGCGTAGGAGATGTCTGGGTTGACGATCTTGTCCTGGGCCATTAAAGGTGAAAAGGTGAAAAGGTGAAAGAGTGAGAGCAAAACTGCTTTCATCCATATACCCTTTGCCTTATACCTTATTATATTATATAGTTTCATTGTCTATTATTCACCTTTTCACTTTTTCACCCTTTCACCTTTTCCTCGGCCTCTATCTGCGCCTCGGTCTTGCCGAAGCGGCGCTGGCGCTTCTGGAAACTGATGATGGCCTTGTGGAGTTCCTCTTCCTTGAAGTCAGGCCAGTAGGTGTCGCAGAAGTAGAACTCTGAATAGGCGCACTGCCAGAGCAGGTAGTTGGAGATGCGCACTTCGCCGCCAGTACGGATGAGGAGGTCTGGATCGGGAATCCAGTTGGTCCACAGATGCTTGCTGATGGTGTCTTCGTCGATATCGTCGATGGCCATCTCGCCGTTCAGCACCTTACGGGCAATGTTCTTGGTGGCATTCACGATCTCTTGCTTCGACGAGTAACTCATGGCGATGATCAGTGACATGCCGTCGTACATGGCCGTCTCTTCCTCCATGGAGCGCAGTTTGTCCTGCACGCTCTTCGGGAGTCGCTCGACATCGCCGACAACGTGGAAACTGACGTTGTTGTTGTGGAACAACTGCATCTTGAAGAAGTTGAGCACCAGCCCCATCAGGGCTTCCACCTCATAGGCGGGCCTGTTGAAGTTCTCGATGGAGAACGCGTAAACTGTGAGGTACTTCACGCCTAATCTGGAACACAAGGTGGTGATGTACTCCATGTTGTCAAGTCCAGCCTTATGACCGAATGTACGGTCCAGCCCACGATCCATGGCCCAGCGTCCGTTGCCGTCCATGATGATGGCAATGTGCTGTGGGATGCGGTTCATGTCCAATTGCTCTTTCATATATCTAAATCTTCAATTTTTTTCCAATCTTCTTCAGTCTCTGTCGTTGTGACAGGTCTTGCACTTCATCCAGAGGTCGTAGGTAAGTGCCAGTTGCAGCACGCTGTAGCAGTCGGTGTTCTTGAAGAGTCCGCTGCTCTTGATGCCGTAGATGTCGCTTCGCCCGTCGAGTTGGTCGCTGGGTGTAAGCCTCATGGCCCACTCTGCTGTCAGGTTCAGCCTCTGCCCGATCTTGTATTTGATGCCGGCTCCGATGGGCAGGCTCATCGTGATGCCGCTGTTCTCGCCACTGTGGTGGGTCAGTCCTAAGCCGATGGTGATAAAAGGCACTAGGCGCCTTGCCCCGCGGTATTCCTTTCCTGTTCCGTATGCCCAGAAGTTGTATTCATATCGTATGACACCCTCCGTGAGCGTGTTGTTGAACTCGTACGGCTCGATGGGATACCATGTCTCCGCCTTATCGCTGGAGCCTTTGATCTTTCCCATTCCCAGGTTGAAGGCCACTGCTGCCCGTGGACTCAGGTGGTATTTGGCGATCAGCGTACCCCAGGGCTGCATGCCTTTCAGGAGGTTGCCGTTGAAGTCGCCTGTGTAGGCCACCAGGCCGGCTCCTGCTCCTGCCTCCATCTTGTACTCTGGTTCATCCTGGGCTTTGGTGATGACGGCACAGAGGAGGAGAATCGTCAGCAGGCTTATTCTTCCACCAATATTCCTCGCCATACTTTGTCCGAGTTCTTTTCCTTGAGCCAGAGGGCGCCCTTGTCGTCTGTGCGGGCTTCCACATTCATCAGGTCGCCTGCAGGGAGTTGCATCGTCGCTGATTCCTTCCATGTGATGCCGCCGTCTCTGGTGATGAGGATATAAGTGCTGCTGATGGCCATGACGGTCTTGTGGAACCATACGAGGCTCATGCCAGGCAGGTTGGGCAGGTAGTATTTGTTATAGGACTCATAGGGCATGTAGACCCACTTGCCAGGCTGGCTGTCGTCACCGTATTCCACGATCTTGCGCCACACACTGCTCTCGTTTCCGATCTCGCCCGACTCTCCTACAATCATCTGATAGTCTGTCTGCTCGTTGGCCTCAAAGGGATAGGAGACGAAGGCGACACTCTCGTGCGGCAGCAGCGACAGGTCGTCGTCGAGATCGTCTATCTCCCATGTGGCTCCTTGGTCTGTCGTCACCATCAGGTGGCCTTCCTTATCGAAAGCGTAGGCCTCTGTCGTGCCGGCTCCGATGAAACGGTCCAGCCCTGCATTGGCCACGATCTGTTCCCATTCCTCCTTCACCTCGTCGACGGGGTAACTGCCGGCAGGCATCTCTTCCCACAGCAACTTGCCAGTGGCTGCCTGATGCTTGTTGACGGTCACCTGATAGGCGCGATAGGTGCTGCGGTCCTGGGCATAGATGCGGATCTCCCTTGTCTGCGTGAAGTCGATAGAGTCTGTTGCGTTGTATACGAACAGGGTGTCGCTGATCAGGCTCTTGATGGCAATCGCTCCGCTGTTCTTGGTGCTGATGCTTGTCACCACGTGCTTCAGGTCACAGTCGGCAGGCAGAGAGTCTGCGTTATAGATCCTCTTGTTGTAATGGTCGATATAGAATGTGACGGGATTGGATATTGCCTTCTTATTGATAGTGTCCTTACCACTCTTGGAGGTGGTATGGATATAGCGGTTCACGGTCGTCAGGCTGAAGGCGGTGATGGCTGTGTCGTTGTTATAAATAATCGAACTGCTGCTGTCGTCTGACTTGAGGCACGACGTCATCATCAGCGCCCCCATCATCAAGGCGAAGAGTGCAGAAATATGCTTGTTCATTCTTGTCTGATATACAGTTTACTCACAATACGGCTGCAAAGTTACTCACAATTCCGCAAAAACTCGTCATTTTCACCTTATAATTAAAGAAAATATGTCATAATTTGGCTATATTAACGGAAAAACAAACAAATTGGCTGCACCTTTCGGCACAGCCAATTCTATGATAGTGGTCAGTGGATAGAGGTGAGAGGTAAGAGAATACCCCTCGCCTCAGACTTCTTACAGTTTCGGTCCTGCAGCGACGAGTGCCTTACCGGCCTCGTTGCCCTTGTGGGAACCTCGAAGTCGAAGTAAGGAATCTTCTTGGTAGGAGCGTTCAGGATGTCACCGCCCAGGATGGCGTCGATGATACCACGGGTATCCTTGATGGAGATACGCTTGCCGGTACCGTTCCAACCAGTGTTCACGAGGTAAGCCTTGGCACCGCTCTTCTCCATCTTCTTCACGAGTTCCTCAGCATACTTGGTGGGGTGCAACTCGAGGAAGGCCTGGCCGAAGCAAGCGCTGAAGGTAGGAGTGGGCTCTGTGATGCCACGCTCTGTACCAGCGAGCTTGGCTGTGAAACCAGAGAGGAAGTAGTACTTCGTCTGCTCCGGAGTCAGGATAGATACGGGAGGCAGCACGCCGAAGGCGTCAGCAGAGAGGAAGATCACGTTCTTAGCCTCAGGACCAGCGCTCTTGCCGTTCACCTTCTGGGCAATCTTCTCGATGTGGTTGATAGGATAAGAGACACGGGTGTTCTCAGTCACGCTCTTGTCAGCGAAGTCGATCTTACCAGCCTCGTCGACAGTGACGTTCTCGAGCAGGGCGTCGCGACGGATAGCGTTGTAGATATCGGGCTCGCTTTCCTTGTCGAGGTTGATCACCTTGGCATAGCAGCCGCCCTCGAAGTTGAACACACCCTCGTCGTCCCATCCGTGCTCGTCGTCACCAATGAGCAGACGCTTCGGATCGGTGCTCAGCGTGGTCTTACCTGTACCAGAGAGGCCGAAGAAGATAGCGGTGTTCTTACCCTCCATATCGGTGTTGGCAGAGCAGTGCATGGAAGCGATACCCTGCAGGGGCAGATAGTAGTTCATCATAGAGAACATACCCTTCTTCATCTCACCACCGTACCAGGTGTTGATGATGCACTGCTCGCGGGTTGTGGTGTTGAAGGCCACACAGGTCTCTGAGTTCAGACCCAGTTCCTTGTAGTTCTCGACCTTAGCCTTAGAGGCGTTGTAGATCACGAAGTTAGGCTCGAAACTCTCCAGTTCCTCAGCGGTAGGCTGGATGAACATGTTCTTCACGAAGTGAGCCTGCCAGGCCACCTCGACGATGAAACGGACACGCAGACGGGTAGCCTCGTTGGCACCGCAGAAAGCGTCCATCACATACAGGTTCTTGTTGCAAAGTTCCTTGATGGCGATCTCCTTCACCTTGGCCCAAACGTCCTCAGACATGGGGTGGTTGTCGTTCTTGTATTCCTCAGAAGTCCACCATACCTTGTCCTCGCTCTGTGCATCCTTCACGATGTACTTGTCCTTAGGCGA
This sequence comes from uncultured Prevotella sp., assembly GCA_900319715.1. Lineage (GTDB taxonomy): Bacteria > Bacteroidota > Bacteroidia > Bacteroidales > Bacteroidaceae > Prevotella. The sequence continues at coordinate 31,529 of ONPM01000037.1, read as the reverse complement.
GCGGCCGGTATAGATTCCTCTTCGAAGAGGTACTCATACGACGGATTGTGAGCAATCACGGTTGAACCGGTGATGCCATACTGTGTCAAATCTAACTTTGCCATATTACTAACTGTTTATTATTTAAGTTGTTACTATTTTCGAAATGCGGTGCAAAGGTACAAAGAAAATACGAAAAGGCAAGTGCGAATTAGCAATTTTTTGCACGCACACAATTCTTTTTAGGTTAAAGAAATTAAAATAGAATGTCGGAGCGGCTCTTTTGCCACTCCGACATATCAAACGTGTGGGTATTTCCTGCCCTTATTTGATCATGACCTTGCCATCCTTGATATAGAGGCCTCGGGCAGGCTCCTTGCTCAGACGCTGGCCTGAGAGGTTGTAAATCTGATGGTTAGAGGCCGTCTTGGACTCTGACTTCGTGCCGACAATGCCGCTTCTGACGTCAGCCGTCACACCGCCTGTGTACTGGCCGATGAAGAAGATGGCGCCTGTGGACTGTTCGCTGATGATGTAGAGGAAGGGGCGATTGGCGTGGAATCGCTTTGGCTCATCAGGCTCGGCACTCGAATCAACTCCTATCACGGTGACGGCGGCTGCCTCCGTGCCCTCTTCGTCGAGTTTGATCTTGGCCACTTGGAACATATTGCTGATATAGACTGGCGTATTGCAGAACCAGGGGAACTCGGCAAGTAAAGTGAAGGCAGAGGGCATACCTAATTCAGACATCTCCTTTACCAGAGGCTGATAGGTATCTGTCTCAAAGCGAGGCAGTTTCAGGTCGACTTCTGTGGGCAAACTGTCAAACTGCCAGTTGCTGCCGTTAAGGGTTTCAAGCACCTCGCCTACGGTCTTGTTCTCACGAGGCAGGAAGACGGTCATCTGGTAGGCGCCGTTGCCATAGGGTAGCACGACGGCCTGATAGAGGTCGTTCTCTGTGTATTTCTTCTCCTCCGCCAAAGGACTCATTCCGCGTCATGTCTTTTCTGAAGGGATTGCTCCACATGCCCTTGAAATAGAGGGCGTTGAGGAGATAACTGACGGCATCAGGATTAAATGAGTCTTCGCTGAGCACCGTAGGGATCATCCCTTCCGTATGGTCGTTGGCCCATTGGTTGATGACGTTCATGGTTTCGCCATCATTGAAGTCACGGTTCTGGGGCTCAGCGTTGTAGTAGGTATTGGCCTTGTCGATGAAACCCTCCTGCAGGCGGTAGCCCCGGCCTTCGTTCACGAAGATGGTGTTGGCGATGAGGGCCTTGGTCTTCTCGTCGAGCGTGTTGGCTTCCTTGAGCATCTTCTGACAGAAGGCATTGATGGCATCAGCCCCAGCCTCTCCAAAGCCGAGTGTCTGGTTGATCTCCTTCAGGGTCTGGCCATCGGCCCCGTTATTCAGCATACCTAAGGCGAAGGTGATGCTGAGCGGCGAAAGTATCTTACTCTTGTCGCCACGGGCCTTGCGGAAGAGGTTGAAGGCGAAGTCGTTGTTGCTCTCTATCAGTTGCTGCTCACCCTCAGCGAGTTCGATCTCCTTGGGAGCATCGAAGTCGGAGGCGGTGAAATAGAAATCTTTGCCAATGACGGCATACAACTCCATATAGTCACAGATGCAGGTTGGCTTTGGGATAAAGGGATTGAGCACCATACCAGCCCCGGAGAAACCAACGCCCTCCACGCATGGATAGCCTATGTCAACAGTACTTCCGTTTGGAATGGTACCCCAATAACGGAATCTACGGAACAACTTGCCATCCACCTTGATAGTCTCTGCGACGCGGGTTACGTTGGAGTATTGCTGCCACTCGTCTAAGTGTATGTCGAGGTCAAAACATAATTTGTCTCCATTTCCATCCCACGAATACACACATCCTTCTTCGTCCTCTCGGAGGGCACCAGTGTAAGTTTCCATGCCACTGTGCTCGTCATGTTTGTACATCTTCATATACTGGACGTCGTTGATGATGGTGTCGCCTTTAAGAGTGTAGTAAACGAACCACACTTCTTTGTCGTAGTAATGGTTGCCAGTGTCTGGCGATTCACGATCTTCAAAATGGTGATAGGCATAGACCCACGATTTTCCCTGCTCCAGCATGGGGCGCTTGGGGGCTTCGGCATTGGCCGTCATGCTGCCAACTGCCAAACTCAGTAATAATAGATATTTTTTCATATGCAGAACATTTTGGTCTCTATTATATAAACCTCAAAGGTACGAAAACACTAGTTTAATACTAACGGCTCTTTTGTCATCTTTTCCCCTCCTGAGCAGGAGGGGTAGGGGTGGTCTGAGCAAGGGTCAGAGCAGGGAATGATGAGGCTGATCAGTCCCCCTCTGACTCCCCCTACTTAGGGGGAGAAAAAGATACTTTGTAAAGAAAACTTGCCTAAAAATAGCCTCTTCATTTTGCTCGAAATAGGCGCAAATGGGAGAGATTTCTGTCCGATTTCTGTTAGGGATGGCAGTTGATGGTCGTTAAGATGTCTTCTACGAGTGTGGGAGATGCCTGTTATACCTATATGGAAGGCATCCCTTACTCTCGTACTAAGCCTTAGTCACTGTGTTGGAAGGCATCTTAACGACACTAAACTGGCGGGGGTAGGCGACACAGAGCCTCTTTTTGGCGCCCGTAATCGCCGTCGCCGCTGCAATCGTCTCTGTATCAGATGCTTATCTCTAATGCCTCAAAACTCGCGTATTTGTGGCCTCAGGATGAGTTGGCCGCAAATACGCGAGTTTTGAGTGGCACTTTGTAAGGATTATTCTTTGTCTTTCCGCTGGTAGGTGCGATACACCATATAGCGCCCGTCGCCTCGAAGCAGGAAGGTGTCGCCTGTGGCTTCGTTCAGCGTGCCCTGCCACCACTGGGTGTAAGGGTATGACTGCCAGCGGAGACCCTCAGAGGCGAGCGACTGGCAGTCGAGGTTGAAGATGCTGACCTGCTGGCCTGGGAACGATTCGAACCGTCTTTCGCCCTCGGCCACGACCAGCCAGCCGTAGTCGGTAGCCAGCAGGGGCTCCACGCCGAACTCCTGCTGGTAGCGGGCCATCAGCGAGATATTGCCGAGGGTGTGGTCCTCTCGCAGACCTGTCGCACCCAGATAGACAATCCTTCGCATGCCCTTCGACAGACAGTAGCGGGTGGCCTTCGTCAGGTCGTTGTCTTCCTGCTCGTCGATCTGTGTCAGGCGGCATCTCTGTTCTTCAGGCACGGAGTCGCCGTCGCCCACGATGGCATCGCACTGGGGCCAGTGGCGGACGGCACCGTCGCAGCAGACGACATAGGGCGCTTCTCGTAGCAGTCGCAGAGGCTCTTCAGCCGTTGGGAACGCTCCATCGGCCAGGATGACGGCATCAAACTCGGTCATACTTGGTGATTTTGGTCATCTTCTTCCACTTGTAATAGCCTGCGACGGCGATGATGACATAGAGGCCGTAGAGTCCGGCTTTGAAGGGGATGCCCTTTTGGACATAGAGCATACAGCATACGACATCGACCACGATCCAGAAGAACCACTGTTCCAAATACTTACGGGCCAAGGCCCACATGCCGATGAACGAGAGGGCGTTGGTGAACGAGTCGAGTACGGGCACCGTGGAGTTGGTCCACCTTATTAATATATAATAGGTGACGCCCCAGGCCAGGAAGAAGCACAGCGTGGCAGGCAGGCACTTCCTTCTCGGCATGCGGATGATGGGCAGTTCCTGTTTCAGTTTCCTGGTCTTCTTGAACTTCCAGACATAGAAGCCGTAGAGGGCGGCCAGGGTGTAGTAACAGGCCATGCCGGCATCGCCGTAGAGGCCGTGCTCCCAATAGAGCACAATGTCCATGGCCGGCATGATGACACCTACGAACCAGAGGGCGATATGGGCCCTGTACTCGAGCCAGATATAGAGCAGTCCGAGTATCGTGGTGAAGATGTCGAGCCAGTGGGCTTCCAGGAAGGTCATCATCATGACTGATTTCGATTATCTCATTAGAAATTGACAGACAGGTGAGCCATCGCGTTGAATGGTGCCGAGGGGGCGAAGCCGGCCTCGTACTGGTCTGAGGTGTCCCAGCCTGTCGCCTTCACCTGACCGTTCTCCTTGATGAAGGCAGGAGCGGCCCAGCCGTTGTTGTCGTATTTGGCGGAGAAGATATTGTAGAGGCTCACGCCGAGGGTCAGGTCCTTGATGCCCAGCGACTTCAGGGCGAAGGTGTAACTGAGGTCGATATTCGTGGTGAAGTGGCCGTCGAGCATCATGCTTACGTCGATGGGCCTGCCATTGTCGTCGAGTGTCTGATAACTCTTGAGCCCTGTGTTCGTCAGATACTGGTCGCCTACATACTGGCTCTGCACGCTGGCTTTCATGCCGCGATAGTTGAAGGTCAGGATGTTGTTCAGGATGAAGTCTGGCGAGAACGACAGCGGGGTGTCGCCGAGACTCTCCACGGAACCGTCCATCAGTGTCACGTCCCAGTCCTGCGCACGGTTTTTCGACAGGGTGGCGTTGGCATCCCAGCGGAACCAGTCTGCGGGCTTCCACGCTGCCTCCAGTTCGACGCCCAGGCGATAACTCTTGCCGACGTTCTTGGCGATGGCCTCGCCGATGTTGTTCAGTTCGCCTGTCAGCACGAACTGATCCTTGTAACTCATCCAGTAGATGTTGGCTCCAGCCGAGAAACGCTCGCTCTGGAACTTGTAGCCAGCCTCGAGGTCGTTCAGGCGCTCGGCCTTCAGTTCCGTGCCGAGATTGTCCTCATAGTCGTTGCGCGTCGGCTCTTTGTGGGCGATGGCATACGAGGCATAGACCTTGTGGTTGGGGGTGATGTCGTAGTTCAGGCCGAACTTGGGGTTGAAGAAATTGAATGATTCGTCGATCACGTATCTGCCATCGGCATTGGCGCCGTACCAGTCGCCAGGGTTTTGCATCCGGATGCCGATATGGCGGTACTGAAGGTCGAGGAAGCCGTTCAGGCCGCGGGCAAATTCGTAGTTCACTTTACCATAGACATTCCAGTCTGTCTTCTTGGCATTGTCGCGATAGTATTCAAAGTCGGGCAGCAGTTCCAGTCCCTGCGGCACGTTCTTCACCCATTTCACCAGTCCGAAGTGGTCGCCGTCGTACTTGTTCCAGCCACCGCCGACAGTGGCCTCGATGCCCTCGCGGTTGTTGTAGACCAATGAGGCCACGACGGCAAAGAAGTCATTGTCCATCTTCTTCTGGCGGATGAGGTCGCTCTTCAGCTTGGGGTTGCCGCCAGCCTCGGCATCGAACCAGGGGCCGTAAGGCAGATACTCCACCAGTTTGCGCCCGTTCTTGTATTCCTCGTAGTAGCCCTGGCCCTTGGTGTAGTGGCCTGTCATGTTCAGGCTCAGGTTGCCCGTGATGCGCTGGTTCCACAGCAACTGATAGTTCTGCTGGTGGTAGTTGTCTGTCTGGCCGTCATAATAATGTACGTCGCCGTTGTCGTCGTAATACTCGCCGCAGGAGTTATAGGTGCGGCCGTAGAGGCTCTGCTCGTACTTCGACGTGTAGTTCCAGGCATGATAGGTCTCCTCGACACCGTTCCAGGTCAGCAGTTTCACCACCGTGTTGTCCGAGAAATAGCCGCCTTGCAGGAAGTAGGAGTTCAGTTTCGTCGAGGCACGGTCTAGATAGCCCTTTGAGCCGATGTTCGAGAGTCGGCCCTGCAGTCCCCAGTGCTCCTTGATGAGTCCTGTGCCGAAGCGGAGGGTCTCCTTATGGGAGTAGTAGGATCCTCCAGAGAGGTCGAGGCCTACGTATGGCTCTGTGCCGATGTTCTCCGTCTGCATGTTCACCGTAGCACCGAAGGCGCCAGCACCGTTGGTAGATGTTCCCACGCCGCGCTGGATTTGCATCGACTGCACGCTGCTGGCAAAGTCGCCCATGTTCACCCAGTAGAGTTGGGCGCTCTCAGCGTCGTTCATTGGTATGCCGTTGGCCGTGATGTTGATGCGGCTGGGATCCGTGCCACGCACTCGGAGTGAGGTATAGCCGATGCCGTTGCCTGCATCCGAGGTCATGGTGATGCTGGGGGTCAGCGACAGCAGGTAGGGCACGTCCTGTCCGAAGTTGACGGCCTTGATCTCGTCTTTCCCCATGTTGGTGTAAGCCACTGGTGTTTTGTTCGTTGCTCGCGTCGATACCACCTGCACACCCTGCAGTTCTACCGCCAGGAGTGAGTCGGGTTCGTCCTGGGCATTCATACTTACTGCATTCGCCAGCGCAGCCATCACCACGGCCTTTCTCCAAAATCCATGAAATCCGTGTTGTCCGTTGTTACTTTTCATTCTTTTAATTGTACCTTTAATTAATAAATAATGTAAAGGGGAACATTGTGTTTGTCGAGTTACTATCCATCCCTACGCCGGCATGATCCGGATCAGGTTAGAGGGTATCATCTCAGCCCGCAACCGCGGACACCCCTTGAAATCGGCTGCAAAGGTACAAAAAAAAAGTAAAAAGTAAAAGTGAAAAGTGAAAAATTTGCTGCCGCCACACAAAACTTGAAGGGCGGCAGCAAATTTTTCACTCTTCACTCTTCATTCTTCACTCTTCATTCTTCACTCATATTCTTCACTCTTACCTACCTGATTCCCATGCGGGCCTCGACGACGTTCACCACGTAGTCGCCTAACTTCTCGCACTCGTTGATGAGGTCCATGTAGATGGTGCCGACAGCGTAGGTGTACTCATGATTGTTCACATCCGTGATGTTCTGAGACTTCAACTGGTTGCGGTAGTTGTTGATCTCATGCTCAATATTGAATGTGCGGTTCAGGTCGAACGACTCCTTGCGGCCACCCATCAAGCGGTTCATCTGTGTCAGCGACTGGTCCGTCAGTTCCATCATCTGGTGGATATGGTCGTACTGCTTCTCAACGAAGTGGTCTTCCTTGCCGTTGTACTTGCGGGAGATGGTGCGGGCCATATTATAGCAGGCATCACCAATCGACTCCAACTCCGAGATCTCACGGAGCATGGCACGTATCTTGGCTTTCGTGTCGTCAGACAGATGAGCATCACTCACAGACTCGAGATACTTGGCAATCTCCAGTTCCATATTGTCGCTGATGCCTTCGTACTTCTCGATACGGGTGTAGAGTTTGTTGAAATCACCAGCCTGACTGTCCTTCTTGTTCGAAGAACTCGACGAGAGGGTCAGCAACTCACGAACCATTCCAAACATCCGCTGCATACGTTCTGAGAACGACTGGATCTCTTTCTGGGCCTCGAGTACTGAGAGTTCCGGCGTCTTCATGAAGCCAGCGGTGATAAAATGCAGGCGGAAGTCCTCTTCCTCGTCGACCTTCTTGGACTTGATCACCCAACATACGAACTTCTCTATCTGGGGGATAAACCAGATGAGGATGAATGTGTTGGCCACGTTGAAGGCTGTGTGGAAGGCTGCAAGCACGAAACTCAGTTTAGCCGAGTTGGCGAGGAACACGCTGGTTTCTACAGCGCTCTTCTGCATGGTCACGTCGTAGCCTACCCAACCGCACACCATGTCGATGAACGGACGGAAGACGAACAGGATCCATATAACACCAAAGACGTTGAAGAACATGTGAGCCAAAGCAGCCCGACGAGCCTGGGTGTTGGCCGACATCGCAGCCAGGTTAGAGGTCACCGTCGTACCGATGTTCTCACCCATTACCAGGGCGATACCCTGATAGATGGGCAGGGCGCCGCTCGAACAGAGGATCATCGTGATAGCCATCACGGCAGCAGATGACTGCACACAGAAGGTCATCACACCGCCTAGGAAAAGGAATATCAGCGTAGTGAGGAACGAATTGGGGTCGAAGGATGCGAAGAAGTTGAGCAGTGCCTCATTCTCACCTAAGTTCATCTCGGTGCCTGTCATACGGAGCGTGCCTAATCCCAAGAGCAGGAACGACAGACCGAAAAGGAAGTCGCCGATATAGCGGTACTTCTTCAGATAGATCAGGATGATGCCGATGAAGAAGGCGGGATAGACGGCGCTGGTGATGTCGAACGACATACCTGCCGACATAATCCATGCCGTCAGTGTGGTACCGATATTGGCACCCATGATGACGGAGATAGCCTGCGCCAGCGTCAACAGTCCTGCATTGACAAACGAGACGGTCATCACCGTCGTAGCCGTTGAAGACTGTACAGATGCCGTCACCAGCATACCTGTCAACATACCTGTAAAGCGATTGGTGGTCATTGCCCCAAGGACGTGTCGCAACTGCGGACCTGCCATCTTCTGCAAAGCCTCACTCATCGATTTCATACCGAACATCAGAAGAGCGAGTGAGCCAAGAAGTTTAAATATAACCAACATAAGATTTATTATAATGTGACTATTTGGCTGCAAAGATACAATAATTTTTGAACACAAAGGCATAGAGGTACTGAGAATTTTGATAAAAAAACAAAAAAAAGAGCATCATCGTTAATAAATGATAATAAATAGCAGATAATCGTAAACTTAGAGAGATTTTTCATATATTTGTAAACCAAAAAGTTATTTACTACTAAATTTTGAGAACTATGAGAATGATAAACAGACCTAAAATGCTCGCCATGACACTCTTGGCAGTATTATTGCTTATACCATGCGGACTGCTGGCTCAGTCTAAACAACAAGTGTGGTGTTTGAAGACCGATAAAGGACATTATATAGAAATGTCCCGCGTCAAGAAATTTGCCAAAGTTGACAAAGACAACAAATTTAATGTCATTTTCCATGAAGGCTCTGGAGCCACAGGCGTTCAGAGTGTTACTTTTGAGAAGCATGTCCCTGTCCTTTATGGCGATGCCGATGGTGACGGTTCTGTCACGGAAGAAGATTTTTCGGAGATACTTAATGATATCTTGGCCGAATCCAACATATTCCAGCCTGAGAAAGATGTTAATTTAGACGGTAAAATTAATATTGTTGATCTGGTGATGGTCTTGGATATTATCAACAAGAAGAAAGCCGGTACCAGAGGATTATTAACGCCATTCAGTCAGCAACTGTCGACCTCCAATGATGTGCCTGGAACCATATCTCAAGACGATTTAGGAGGCGACGAGGCTGGACGAACGAAAATGGAAGATGAGTATTGGACAATGGAACCGTTGCCGGGTTTAAATTATGCGCCGTACAATACAAGAGAACTTGATCCTGTTCCGGAAGACTCTGATCCTAATACCAATGAGCCCGAGCCGGAAGAGATAACACCTCAACAAGAGCCTGTAGCCGATCCCGATCTGGGAAGTGTGCCTTATTTCCGCGTTCAGTTCACAGAGAACCTGAAGGACGTGAAAGCGCATGCAGCAGATGGTTACACCTTCTTCAATCCTGCCAAAGACTACCTCGACTTTAAGTACTATCTGCCCTTCACCCACGACAAACTCAGTGGCATTGCTGATGCTACTGCCGATTATTATATAGGAACAGGCCCAGATCCGACGAAAGTCCGTACCCAGTTTATACTCGCCAGCGATTTCGGTTCTCCGGCTATCAAGCAGGTAACGGCCTACAACCAGCCCATAAAGACCATCACCGTCTCCTCGAGTCGCGAACCTAGTGAGGTTGAAGGCGTGAAGAAGATTACCTATACCTTCAATGCCCTGCCCCGGAACATCGAGGAACTGAAGACACTGGAGGTGAACGACCGTGAGTATTTCAAGTCGCCGCATTTCGTCACCGCCCTCTTCATCTGCTGTCTGAACCGCCTCCCGGACAATAGTACTGATACTTGGGAGATGATCAACTATCTGCGTACCCATACTGCTACAGTCGGTGAGGATAACATCACGAAAGTATACAATGGTGATACACAGAATATTGTACAGAATCTGCTTGACAACGATACCCACGGCTTCCCTTGGGTTAATGGCCTGCGCAGTTATTTTGCCGGCTCGTCACCCGACAATCAATACACTCCCACGACACCTTATCAGGTGACCATCGTAGAGAAGTCGGATGTCTACACCACCAAGGACGGTAATCTATATGCCAGGCTGTATGTGGAGTCCAGCGGCCGTGACTATCTGGGTGAGCCGTTGAGACTGCGTAAAGTCGAAGGCCATGATTGGCTGGTCTATTCTGGTGAGACAGGTTTTACGAAGAAGATGAAACCTCAGAACTAATTTTTACAAAGGAACACATTAAGAAGAGTTATCTGGTATGGAACAGACTGTAAAGATCTATATCCGTAATAACGGACGGACGATAGAAGTACCGATGGGCTGCACGCTCGAAGAGGCCTATCGCCAGTCGGGACTCGAGATGAAGCACGGTCCGATCTCGGCACATGTTAATAATAAGGTGGAGGGAATGCATTTCCGGATCTATAAGCAGAAGCAGGTCGAATTCCTGGATGTCACCTCTTCCAGCGGTAGCAGGGCTTACACCAGGTCGCTCTTCTTTGTGCTCTGTAAGGCTGTCCACGACCTCTTCGATCCTTGTAAGGTGGCTATTGACATCCCGGTGTCTAACGGCTACTACGTAAATCTGAACATCGGACGGCCTGTGACTCTCGATGATGCTGGAGCCATCCGCCGCCGTATGCAGGAGATTATCGATGCTGCATTGCCTATCCATCGGCATGAGACAACCACGCAAGAGGCCATAGAACTCTTCGACAGTCTCCATAACAAGTCGAAGGTGAAACTGCTGAAGAGTATAGGCAGCCTGTATACCACCTATTATGATATTGACGGCTATCTGGACTATTATTATGGTTCGCTGCTGACAAACACCTCACAACTCTATCTCTTCGGTGTGGAGAAATATTACGATGGCCTGTTGCTGCGCATCCCCTCCCGTGAGCATCCTGATGAACTAGGCGAGATGACGCATCAGGACAAGATGTTCGGTATCTTCAAGGAGCACCACCAGTGGCAGGACATCTTGGGACTGCGCACTATCGGCGACCTGAACGAGGTGATCAGTAAGGGTTACTCCTCGATGCTTATCCAGATCAGTGAGGCTTTGCAAGAGAAGAAGATAGCCAAGATTGCCGACGAGATTGCTCAGCGCAGAGGTATCAAAATGGTACTCATCGCCGGACCGTCATCGTCAGGTAAGACTACTACTTGCAAGCGTCTCAGCGTCCAGTTGGCTCCTCGACCGCGACAAGACGCCGCTCGACGAGAAGGGCGACTACGACTTCGAGAACCTGCACGCCCTGAACCTGCCGCTGCTGAACGAGCAACTGTCGGCCCTCTTCCGTGGCGAGGAGGTGGAGCTGCCGCGTTATGACTTCCCCACGGGCACCAGTCAGATGAGCGGCAGGCGCCTCCGGCTCAAGGAGAACGAGATACTGGTCGTAGAGGGTATCCATGCCCTGAATCCGGAACTGACCTCTGCAATCCCTAACGACCAGATCTTCCGTGTCTACGCCTCGGCTCTGACCACGATTCTGCTCGACAACCACAACTATGTGCCAACCACCGACAACCGTCTGAAGTGGATCTTCCCCTTCCAAGAGAATGCTGATGCGATGTTCAACTCTGCCATGCTCTTTGAACTGGCTGTCATCAAGAGTCAGGCGGAGCCTTTGCTCGAACAGGTGCCGGAGAACTGTGCGGAGTATGCCGAGGCTTATCGGCTGCTGAAGTTCCTGCGTTACATTAAACCTATTCCGGAAACGCAGATCCCTCCCACCTCGCTCCTCCGTGAATTCCTCGGCGGCTCGTCGTTCGAGTATTAAGATTGAATATTTATTGTATAGAAAGTGTATATTTGCAAGAAAATAAAGGCGAATATACACTTTCTTTACATTTCTTTTGGCATTTTGGGCAAAAATGAATAATTTTGCAGCCCGAAAGTTAGTAATAAACCAAATAATTATGGCAGAACAATTAGAAGTGAAAGAGCTCGACCAGGTGGTCGTACGCTTCTCTGGTGACTCCGGCGACGGTATGCAGTTGGCTGGAAACATCTTCTCTACGGTCAGTGCCACCGTTGGCAACGGCATTTCCACATTCCCTGACTATCCCGCTGACATCCGCGCCCCGCAAGGTTCGCTGACGGGTGTCTCAGGCTTCCAGGTACATATTGGCGCTGGTAAGGTGTACACCCCTGGCGACAAGTGCGACGTGCTGGTAGCCATGAACGCTGCTGCGCTGAAGACGCAGTACCGCTATGCCAAGTCAGGTGCGACGATCATTATCGATACCGACTCCTTTGGACCTAAGGATCTGGAGAAGGCACAGTTTAAGACAGAGGATTACCTCGGTGAGATGGGCATCGACCCGGACCGTGTGATCCAGTGCCCCCTCACCACGATGGTGAAGGACTGTCTGGCTGATACGGGCATGGACATGAAGGCGATGATGAAGTGCCGTAACATGTTTGCCCTCGGACTCGTGTGCTGGCTCTTCGACCGTGACCTCAATCTCGTGGCCAACTTCCTGAAGGAGAAATTTGCCAAGAAACCCGCCATCGCTGAGGCTAACATCAAGGTGATCCAGGCAGGCTACGACTACGGCCATAATACCCACTCTTCGACGGTCAATGTCTATCGTGTGGAGTCGAAGACCAAGGAACCCGGACGTTATATGGATATCACGGGTAACAAGGCTACGGCCTATGGTTTCATCGCCGCTGCCGAGAAAGCAGGACTGAGGCTCTACCTTGGTTCTTATCCCATCACCCCTGCCACAGACGTGCTGCATGAGTTGTCAAAACATAAGTCTTGTGGTGTCATCACTGTTCAGTGCGAGGACGAGATCGCTGGTTGTTCGTCAGCCCTCGGTGCTTCGTTCGCAGGTGCTCTGGGTGTGACCTCTACCTCTGGTCCTGGCATCTGTCTGAAGAGTGAGGCCATGAACCTCGCCGTCATTATGGAACTGCCGCTGGTGGTACTCGACGTGCAGCGTGGTGGTCCTGCCACGGGTCTTCCCACGAAGTCGGAGCAGACAGACCTGTTGCAGGCATTGTTTGGCCGTAATGGTGAGAGTCCGATGCCTGTGATGGCTGCCACCAGTCCTACAGACTGTTTCGATGCAGCCTACCAGGCTTGTAAGATCGCCTTGGAGCACATGACACCTGTCGTGCTGCTGACGGATGCTTTCGTAGCCAACGGCTCGGGTGCCTTCAAACTCCCTAATCTCGCCCAACTTGACCCCATCAATCCCCCTTATGTTCCTGAGGAACTGAAAGGTAAATGGACACCATATATGCGTGCCGAGAACGGTACCCGCTACTGGGCTGTGCCTGGTCGTGAGGGCTTCGCTCATATCCTCGGCGGACTGGAGAAGGACTCGAACACGGGTGCCATCTCTACGAATCCTGAGAACCACGATCTGATGACTCGTCTGCGCCAGCAGAAGATTGCCAATATCCAGGTACCTGACCTCGAGGTCGATGGCGATGCCGATGCAGACCTGCTGATTGTGGGCTTCGGCTCTACCTACGGTCATCTGCACTCGGCGATGGATGAACTCCGTCAGAAGGGTTACAAGGTGGCACAGACGCACTTCAAGTATCTGAACCCGCTGCCCAAGAACACCGCTGCCGTCCTTAATAAATATAATAAGGTGGTAGTGGCCGAGCAGAACATGGGTCAACTTGCTGCCTATCTCCGCATGAAGGTCGACGGCTTTGTGCCCTTCCAGTTCAATCAGGTGAAAGGCCAGCCCTTCGTGGTCGAAGAACTCGTCAATGCGTTCACCGAGATAATTAACAAGTAATAATTAATAAAGACCACTAATTTCACGAATTAAACTAATTATTTATTAGTGATGTATAGAGACGATTTGCAGTATAAAGAAGAAGTGCATGAAATAGTCGGTGCAGCAATGGCTGTTCATCGCTATTTCGGATGTGGCTTTACAGAAAAGGTCTACCAAGATGCTCTGGAGATAGAATTTGCAAATCGGAACATTCCATCAGTACGGGAGGCAGAATTGCACATTGGTTACAATGGACAAGAACTTGCATCCACCTTTAAGCCAGATTACATTTGCTACGACAAAATCATTGTGGAATTAAAGGCTGTTAAGGAACTTGATGATATGCATCGCTCACAAGCAATTAACTACGCAAAAGTCGCTGGTTGTGAGATGGCATTGCTTGTCAATTTCGGGGAGACCTCCCTCAAATTTGAACGCTACCTTATCAAAAAGAATAATTAGTGAAATTAGTGAAATTCGTGGTAGAAAAAAGAAAAGAATATGAGTAACTACAGTGCAAGTGATTTTAAGAAAGGACAGCCTCGTTGGTGTCCGGGTTGCGGTGACCACTTCTTCCTGGCATCGCTCCATAAGGCCATGGCTGAAATCGGCGTGGCTCCCGAGAATGTTGCAGTGATCAGTGGTATCGGCTGCTCGAGCCGTCTGCCTCACTATATGGCTACCTACGGCATGAACACCATTCATGGTCGTGCTGCCGCCATCGCTACTGGTGCGAAGGTGGCTAATCCCAACCTCACCGTCTGGCAGGTGTCTGGCGACGGTGACGGACTGGCTATCGGTGGTAACCACTTTATCCATGCCAACCGTCGTAACATCGACCTGAATATGATCCTGCTCAACAACCGTATCTACGGTCTGACGAAGGGTCAGTATTCCCCCACCTCTCCCCGTGGCTTCGTGTCGAAGTCGAGTCCTTACGGTACAGTTGAGGATCCCTTCCGTCCTGCCGAACTCTGCTTCGGTGCCCGTGGACACTTCTTCGCCCGTGCCGTGGCTACCGATGCCAAGGGAACGGTGGAGATTCTGAAGGCTGCCTATGAGCACAAGGGTGCTTCGGTCTGTGAGATCCTGCAGAACTGTGTGATCTTCAATGACCACTGCCACGATATCGTATACAATAACGAGGGTCGTAAGAAGAATGCCATTTATGTAAGGCACGGCGAGAAACTCGTGTTTGGTGAGAACAATGAGTTCGGTCTCGTGCAGCAGGGCTTCGGCCTGAAGGTGGTGGAGATCGGTAAGGATGGCTACACCATTGACGATGTGCTTGTGCATGATGCCCACTGTGAAGATAACACCCTGCAGTTGAAACTCGCCATGATGACACCCGAAGATGGCTTCCCCATCGCCCTCGGCGTGATCCGCGACGTGGAGGCTCCCACCTACAACGATGCAGTTCACGCACAAATCGCTGAGGTCAGCGGTCAGAAGAAGTACCATAATTTTATGGAACTCCTTGAGACCAATGACATCTGGGAAGTGAAGTAACAGATAGGTTCACAGAATAAATCGGGGCGTTCGTTGAATATTTTTGGCGAACGCCCCGATTTCTTATTATCTTTGCATCCGAAAAGATAAAACTACACGGATATGAAGAAGATTGTAATCATCATGATGGCTCTGGTAGGGGCACTGACTGTGCAAGCCGAAGAATATGCCTACCTGACCTTTGAGACGACGGACGGGGCGAAGGCTTCCGTTGATGTGTCGTCGTTGACACTGACAGTCAGCGGAAACACGTTGACGGCAGGTTCGCAGACCTTTACCCTTTCAAACCTCTCGAAGATGTACTTCTCGAATACCAGCGAGACGACCGCTATCGAGGAGATCACCACTGCCACGCTCGATGAGGCAGCAGACATCTACGACCTTCAGGGGCATAAGGTTACGAAGGAGCAGATGAAGCGCGGTGTCTATATTGTCAAGACGAAGTCAAAAACCTATAAGATGATTGTGAAATGAAACGTACCTTATTATATATAGTAGCCCTTGTGCTGACGATAGCAGCCACGGCTCAGACGCTGAACGTCAAGGTGGGCAGCGTAGTCTACCAGTTCCCTGCCGCTCAGACGGGAGAGATGACCTACGCTGACGGCGAGACGGTGACCATTATGGGTAAGACCTTTTCGCTCTCAGATATCGATGAAATGACGGTGGACGATACCAAAGTCACTGCCAATCTGGTCGACATAGCCTATAGCACTGGTGGCAGTGCCGTTGTGACGGTGGCAGGCAATGTGGCACAGTATGTCACACCAACCATCAGCGGCAATCACGTCACCATCGCACAGACGAATACAGACGCTGTGGACGATGATGAAATAACCTATCAGTTATCAGGGACGACTGCCGACGGCGAGTTTGCCCTTGATGGTTCTTACAAGTGTACGGTATCTTTAGCAGGTGTCTCGCTGACCAATCCTTCAGGTCCTGCCATCAATATCAGCAACAAGAAGCGCATACAGATCAGTGCTAAGAATGGGACAGTCAACACACTCACTGATGGTGCCGATGCCAATGAGGGTTGGAAAGGTTGCATCTACAGTAAGGGACAGATCCAACTGCAGGGTAAGGGTTCACTGACTGTCAACGGCAACACCAAGCATGCCATCAAGAGCGGTGACTATGTCACGGTGAAGAACCTGACGCTGACCGTGAAGTCAACGGCGGGAGATGGCATCTCGTGCAATAAATACTTTGTCATGAACAGCGGCGACGTGACCATCAGTGCCGGTGATGACGGTATCCAGTGCGATCTCGAGGACGATGATGACGTCACAGGCGAGACCACTGACCATGAGGATGAGAACTCTGGCAATATCTACATACAAGGCGGCACGCTGAACATCAATACCTCTGCTGTTGGTTCCAAGGGCGTCAAGGCCGTGGGCACACTCTATATTAATGAGACTAGCACGACCACCAATATTACTGTGACCAACAGTGGTGGCGTGGACGCCAGCGACACCTCTGACTTGGTGGCAAGTGCCTGTCTGAAGGCTGATACGGCCATCGACATCAGCGGCGGCACCCTGACGCTGACTAACAGCGGACAGGGCGGACGCGCCATCAACTCTGACGGCACCCTTAACATCAGTGGCGGCCAGATCATCGCTCAGGCACAGGGCACGAACTATGGTTCTTCGAGCGGTCAGGGTGGATTCAGACCTGGCGGCTGGGGTGGCAGCAGCAGTTCATCGTCTAGTCATAAGTACGCCAAGGGTGTGAAAGCCGATGGAGATATCACCATTACGGGTGGTACGGTCAATGTCTATTCCAAGAGCCATGAGGGACTGGAGTCGAAAGGTACCATCACCATCAGTGGCGGACAGGTCTATGTGCAGGCCAGCGACGATGCCATCAATGCTGCCAGCCATATGACGGTCAGCGGTGGATATGTCTGTGGCTATTCCACGGGTAATGACGGTCTGGACTCCAACGGGAACATGTATCTCAAGGGCGGACTGGTCTATGCCATCTGCTCGGGTTCTCCCGAAGTGGCTCTGGATGCCAATACCGAAGGTGGCTATAAACTTTACGTCGAGGGCGGCACCATCATCGCCATTGGTGGTATAGAGAGTGGCAGCAGCCTGTCGCAGTCGTGCTATTCTGCCGGTTCTTGGAGCAAGAACACTTGGTATGCCCTGACCGTTGGCAGCGACACCTTCGCCTTCAAGACACCTTCGAGCGGTGGCAGCGGCATCGTGTTGTCTGGTGCCTCACATCCCTCGCTGGAAAGTGGTGTCACCGTCAGCGGCGGTAACAGCATCTTCGATGGCATGGGCTATACTGATGCCAGCGTTAGCGGAGGATCGACGGTCAGCCTCTCGTCCTATAGTGGTGGCGGTGGTTTTGGTCCTGGCGGTGGCGGAGGAGGCTTCCCTGGTGGATGGCACTGAAACAATATATTTTGGATTCTTACGTTATTGTATATGACAAAAGTGCATTGGATGAAGCAATCGCGTCAGGAGAATATCGCTTACTTGGTGGTGTGGGGACTGCTCTTTGCAGCCCCGCTGCTGAGTCTGTATGTGCGCACCATCAGCGATTCGAATGTCACATTCGACTGGGCAGAGGTGTTCTTGGTATGGCGTAAGTTCACGATTTACCTCGTCCTGTTCCTCATCCATAACTTCTTGCTGGCGCCGCTGTTGGTGCATCAGCACCGCAGGGTGGCGTATTTCTCCATCGTGGCAGTGGTCCTCGTGGCTTTTATGGTTTATCAGTGTAACAGCCGGCCTCATGTCAGGAAGCCTCTGAGGCACAGGCCGCATATAGAACAGGCAGACAGGCATCGGCCTCACTTCGATGAGCCGCCGAAAGAGTTCGATGGCGGTCATCAGCCGTTTGGTGAGCCTGGTCCCCAGATGCATCGTCGCAACGGACCGCCTCCCTTCGTTGGCGAGCGAGACATCATGGCCGTCGTCCTGCTTATCTTGATGTTTGGTGCCAACTTGGGTATCAAGGGCTATTTCCGCAGTCGCGACGACCGTAAGCGACTGGCCCAACTGGAGAAGCAGAACCTGGAGCAGCAGTTGGAGTACCTGCGCTATCAGATCAATCCGCATTTCTTCATGAATACACTCAACAACATCCATGCCCTTGTTGACATAGACCCTGAGAAGGCGAAGGATACGATTCTGGAACTGTCGAAGATGATGCGATTTGTGCTTTACGAGGGTAATAAACAGGTCGTGCCGTTGACGCGGGAGTTCGACTTTGTCCGTCACTATATTACGCTGATGCAGTTGCGTTATACTGATAAGGTACGTATCCATGTCAGCCTTCCCCAGGAAACTCCAGACCGTCAGATTCCGCCGCTGATACTCATCACCTTCATCGAGAACGCCTTTAAACATGGAGTCAGTTACCAGCAGGAGTCGTTTATCGAGGTGTCTGGCGTGGTCGAGGGAGAGATGCTGCGGTTCTCATGCCGTAACTCGAAGGCAGAGAAACCCAACGAGGAGAAAGGCGGCGTGGGCCTCGTCAATGTGCGGAGCCGGCTGGATCTGATATATGGTAAGAACTATACGCTCGACATCAGCGACGAGCCTGATGTCTATACCGTAGAACTCGTCATTCCCCTCCAATCATCAATGTGTAAATCGTAAATCCGTGAATCAGCAAATGAATATCCGTTGTCTTGCTATCGATGATGAGCCGTTGGCTCTGCAACAACTCGTTACATATATAAATAAGGTGTCGTTCCTCGAACTGGCTGCCCAGTGCCAGAGTGCGCTGGAAGCCCGTGCGTTCCTGGAGCACGACACGGTGGATGCCATCTTCTGCGACATCAACATGCCCGACCTCAACGGCATGGACTTCGTGAAGTCGCTTGCTGTACCGCCACAGATCGTCTTCACCACGGCTTACTCCGAGTACGCCGTCGAGGGCTTCCGTGTCAATGCCGTCGACTATCTGCTGAAGCCTTTCGGCCTGCAGGAATTCCAGCGGGCGGCCAATCGATTAAGCGAGAGGATAGAACAGAAGACTGAGAGACATGAGCACTCTCAGGCTGAAAACGATGTCATCTTCCTCAAGACCGACTACCGTGTCGTGAAGGTCAGCATCCCTGACATCCGATATATTGAGGGCATGAGCGAGTACCTGAAAGTGTGGATAGAAGGCGAGGCGAAGCCCATTATCACCCTGTTGTCGATGAAGAAGATGGAAGAGCGATTGCCGGATTACTTCATGCGCATCCATCGCTCCTATATCATCAACCTCAACAAGATCCAGGAGGTGAACAAGAACCGGGTCATCATGGACGCCGAGACCTATCTTCCCATCGGCGATATGTACAAAGAGACCTTCCAGGCCTATTTGGATACCAAGTTCTTGGGGAAATAAAATTGCAAACTCTACATATCAATCATCCTCACGGTCTTCGCCTTTGGGGATGTTTTCGTGTATTTATACACTTAATAGTCAATTTCTTTCCGCTTTCTTCTTTCCATTTTCCACTTTATTTAGTACCTTTGCACTCGATTTCCGCCTATTCATTCAAATACAACGATAAGATATGTTTCACATTTACGAAGGCTTTCATCTCGTCGACGCATACCATAAGGTGCGCCATCAGCGTAAGTATCACCCCGAAGACAGCGCCAAGCGTGTCGTCAAGATTGCCATTGTGGCATTAGTCACCCTCCTGCTCTGGAATCTTCCGACGGAATGGTTCGGTATTCAGAACCTGACAGTCATCCAGCAGCGCGTGATTGCCATCTTTGCCTTTGCCACATTGATGTGGATTCTCGAAGTAGTCAGTTCATGGGCCACATCGATAGCCATCATGGTACTGATGTTGCTATTCTGTACAGACAGTGGTATCGCGCCGATGGTAAACGAGGAAGAGGTGGGCAAAGTACTCAGTTACAAGGGTGTGATGGCTTGCTTTGCTGACCCAGTAATCATGCTGTTTATCGGTGGATTTGTTCTGGCTATCGCCGCTACGAAGACTGGTCTCGATGCCCAATTGGCCAAAGTGCTGCTGAAGCCTTTCGGAACGAAGAGTGAGATGGTGCTATTGGGATTCCTGCTGGTGACGGGTCTGTTCTCGATGTTTGTCTCGAACACGGCTACTGCCGCTATGATGCTCACGTTCCTTACGCCTGTATTCCGTCAGTTGCCTCCTGAGGGCAAGGGTCGTATCGCTCTGGCCATGTCGATTCCTGTAGCTGCCAACCTGGGTGGTATGGGTACGCCTATAGGTACACCGCCGAACAATATCGCCTTGAAGTATCTGAACGATCCTGAGGGACTGAACATGGGTCTGGGCTTCGGTCAGTGGATGATGTTCATGTTCCCCTTGGTAATCTTGCTGTTGTTTATCAGTTGGCGGCTGCTTCTGAAGTTCTTCCCTTTCAGCCAGAAAACGGTAGAACTGAACATAGAAGGAGGTATGCAGAAGGGATTCCACTCCACAGTGGTCATAATCACTTTCTTCCTTACCATTGCTCTCTGGCTCTCTGACCGTTTCACCGGCATCAATGCTAATACGGTGGCTATGGTCCCCTTCTGTATCTTTGCCCTGACGGGTGTTATCAACAAGCGCGACTTGGAGCAGATCAACTGGAGTGTTATCTGGATGGTGGCTGGTGGCTTTGCCCTCGGTTATGGTCTGAATGCCTCTGGTCTGGCTGCTAATGCTGTGGAGAGCATCCCCTTCGGTGAGTTCTCGCCACTGCTGATCCTGTTGTTGGGGGGTGCTATCTGTTATGTTCTCTCCAACTTCATCTCCAACTCAGCGACAGCCGCTCTGCTAATGCCTATTCTGGCTGTGGTCTGCGGTGCAATGGGTGATAAACTCGCACCTATCGGTGGTACGGGTACTGTATTGATTGGTGTGGCCATTGCCGCTTCTTCAGCCATGATTCTGCCTATCTCTACCCCACCGAATGCCTTGGCTTTCGCTACTGGGTATGTCAAACAGAAGGATATGTCGAAGATTGGTATTATCATGGGTGTCCTTTCGATGGTACTTGGCTTCGGCCTCGTCTACTTGATGGGAACACTCCGTCTGATTTGATGATAGAATAGGCACATTGTCCTATATAAACGTATTAAATCCCGAAACGTGCGAGCGTTTCGGGATTTAATTCGTATTGCGTTTGTGCTATAGTCTGTGCATGAACGGCAGTTGCTGTGCTAGGTGGAGTACACCCTCTGCCAGCGTGATATTGGCGGCCTGCTCGCCGTTGACGGCATCGTAGACGGCCTTGATGCCGTACAGGCCGCCTCCCTGTTTGAGGGCATAGACCAGACAGAGGTTCTGCAGTCCGATACTCTCGGAGAGGATGTCGAGATCGGTGACGGCCAACTGGGAGAGTGCCAGTTGGTAAGCGTCCTCGCTGTTCTCATCGATGAATTGTTGCACGTCGCCGAGGTCTTTGAAACGGAAGGTCTCGAGTATAGGCAGGAAATTCATCATCGGGGCAGGGAAGATCTCCGCTTGGTTGACGGCTGCGATGCGCTGGTTCAGGCGGTCGAAGGGGCGCAATTCAAGAAATTGGCGGAAGGACTCCGTAGAGAGTGACACTTCGCTGAACTGGCCAGACTTGACCAGCGAATGCACCTGCCGGCGGTATTCCGACATAGCAGTTCTCAGACGGCTGAACTCGTCGTCAGCCATCTCGAGCATGCCCGCCAGACGGCTGAACTGACGTACGAACTCGGGGGGCAGTTTGACGGCGCCTTTGTAGCCGATGTCGTGCTCAATGGCCGACCACACGTGCTGCAAGGCTGTCCGCATCTGTATCTCGAAGGGGATGTCGCGTAATGGTCCTTCCTTCAGATAGCAGATGTAGTGAAGAGAGAGGTAGCCGAAACTGTCTAACTGGTGCTTGCGCTTATCCACAGAATTCTTCCAGTCGATGTCGAATATCTGCTTGGCGATGGCTGCCACCTTGTCGACGTCGTCGGTGTAATAGGTCACAGCCCTGATACCGACGAGGTCGGTAATATCGTAGATGGTTCTATACTTATTCCCCTTCTTCTCCAACTTGCCTGTCAGTGAGTCTTCCGTCTTTACACGGCGCTCGAAGGTGTTAAGTTGGATATTCTGTTCGCGCAGTGCCTTCAGTAGCATGCTGGAAACCTGCTCAGCCAACTGTTCCAACTGTGGAAGATGAGCGTTATATGCGTTCAAGAGATCCACAGTGTGTGGACTCAGCATGTTCATACGAACTCGAAGAGGTGGGTGAAGCCCGTCATGGCAAACACCTGTCGGAGGTTGTCGTTCATGCCGGCGACAGCAACCTTGCTGCCCTTAGACTTAGCGACCTTGAGTAGTGCCAGGAAGAGACGAAGTCCGCTGGAAGAGATGTATTCAAGTTTCTCACAATCAAGGATGATGTCGTGACCTTCGCAGTTGTGCAGAACTTTCATTTCCTGTTCCGTCTGGATGGATGCTGCTGTGTCGAGACGACCCTCAAAGTGCATGATGTACTTACCTTCTTTTTCCTCAAATGTTGTTTTCATAATGATATTTGTTACTTTATTGATTTATTACGTTTATTATTTACCCTTTCACCTTTTTCTTCAGTGTCAGGACATTATGTCCGTCTTTATACTCATATCCGATACTGTCCATCATCTGACGTACGAGGTATATGCCCAGTCCGCCGATGTCACGTTCCTCTGCAGAAAGAGTAATGTCAACCTCTCCCTTGGTCGTAGGATCGAAAGGCTTGCCCGAGTCTGTGATGACAAACGTCAGCCACTGCTCGTCTGCCCATACCTCAATATCCACGTAGCCTTTCACCCCTTCGGGGTAGGCATAGTCCATGACGTTGACGACGGCCTCCTCGATAGCCAGGTTCATCTGCATGGTGACCATGTCGTCGAAACTTAGTGCCTCACAAATCTCCTCGACGAAAGTAGCCAGCCGCGGCACGTCTTTCAAGTCGTTGGTCAGTGTAAGGGTTCTGTGATTACTTAGGTCTTGTGGCATAGTTATCGCTTTTCAGAAATTTTACGGAATGATTGTAACTTTTCACCGTAGCAGAGGTCGCCACAGTCTCCGAAGCCAGGTACGATGTACTTCTGTTCGTTCATGCCTTGGTCGATGGCGGCGCACCAGATCTGGCTGTCCTCGGGCAATGCCTCCTTCACCACCTCCAGTCCTTCGGGTGCAGCAATGACGCAGCAGAGGTGTATCTTCTTGGGCTTGCCCGTCTGCAGCAGGGAGTCGATGGCTGCTGCCAATGATCCGCCAGTAGCCAACATGGGATCAACAATCAGCAGCGTCTTGTTCTTGACACTCTGGGTAGCGATGTACTCAGTATGGATGCCCACCTCGGTATGCTCACGGTTGATATACATCCGGAAGGCAGAGACGAAACCATTGTCGGCCTTGTCGAACACATTAAGAAATCCCTCATGGAACGGCAGCCCGGCACGGAGTACAGTGGCGATGACCATATCGTCTTTCGGCAGCGGTATGTCTACCGTGCCCAGTGGCGTAGTGATGGTCTTGGTCTTATACTCCAGGGTCTTCGACAACTCGTAGGCCATCATCTCGCCGATGCGCGTGATATTATGCCGGAACAGGAGCCGGTTCTTCTGGTAATTCTTGTCTCGCAACTCTGACATATAGAGGTTGATGATGGAGTTGCTCTGACTGAAATCTACAATCTTCATATCACTGATGTTTCAAGTTCTGTGTGCAAAGATAATCATTTTTTTAAATATAAGTACATGTGAACCTGTTTTTTTATGTTTCTTTTGTCCTTTTGTCTAAAAAAAGTAGTAACTTTGCAGCGGATTTATAGAAAGCGACTATGCAAACAAACACTCATTTGGCCAGATTGATTCATGATCAGGCTAAGATTTATGGAGACCGCGAGGTGCTGATCTACAAGGATTTTGGCGGAAAGGAATGGAAGTCTCTGTCATGGAATCAGTTCTCTGATACGGTCAGGGTAGTGTCGAACGCTCTGTTGAATCTGGGTGTGAAGGTACAGGAGAACGTTGGCGTGTTCTCGCAGAACTCTATCCAGTATCTGTTCTGTGACTTTGGTGCCTGGGGTATCCGTGCCGTCACCATCCCCTTCTATGCCACCAGCAGCGAACAGCAGATCCAGTTCATGGTGAGCGACGCAAAGGTGCGTTTCCTTTTCGTCGGCGAACAAGATCAGTATGACAAGGCCCGCCGTGTGTTTGCTACCTGCAAGACCTTAGAGCGTATCATCATCTTCGACAAGGCGGTGCGCATCTCCGGCAAGGATGCCAATGTCATGTACTTCGAGGACTTCCTGAAACTGGGTGAGAATCTGCCACGCCAGACGGAGGTGGATGCTTTGACAGCCCAGGCCTCGATGGATGATATTGCCAATATTCTCTATACCTCTGGTACCACGGGCGATTCAAAAGGCGTCATCCTGACCTGCGGGCAGTACCATGCCGCCATGGAGGCCAACAACAAGTGCGTGCCGGTGGGCGAGAAGGACCGTGTGCTGAATTTCCTGCCCTTTACCCATATCTTCGAGAAAGGGTGGAAGATTCTCTCTCTGACGAAGGGAGCCACCCTGATCGTGAATACCTACCCGATGGAGGTGCAGCAGTCGATGCGGGAGACCCATCCCACCTGTATGTCGTCGGTACCCCGTTTCTGGGAGAAGGTCTACATGGGCGTGATGGAGCAGATCGAGAAGTCCAGCGCTCCTAAGCGCAGACTGTTCCTCCATGCCATCAGTGTGGGTAAGAAGCATAACGTCGACTACCTGTCGAAGGGCCGTCGCCCGCCGTTAGCGCTTCATCTGGAGTACGAGATGCTTAACAAGACTGTATTCTCCCTGGTGCGAAAGGAACTGGGCCTTGAGCATGCCCATTTCTTCCCGACGGCAGGAGCGACGGTGAATCCCAAGGTCGAGGAGTTTGTCCATTCCATCGGCATCAATATGATTGTCGGCTATGGGCTGACGGAGAGCCTGGCCACCGTCAGTTGTAATCATCTTGGCGAGCCGTATACCGTCGGCGGTGTCGGCATTCCCATCGAAGGCATCGACGTCAGGATCAGCAGTGAAGGCGAAGTGCTGTTGAAAGGTCCGACGATCACCCGGGGCTATTACAACCGTGACGACCTGACGAAGGCCGCCTTTACTGTCGACGGCTATTTCAAGACTGGCGACTCCGGCTATCTGAAGGACGGAGAACTCTTCCTGAAGGAGCGTATCAAGGACCTCTACAAGACTTCCAACGGCAAATACATTGCTCCGCAGATGATCGAGTCGAAACTCCTGGTCGACAAGTATATTGATCAGATAGCCATTATCGCCGACCAGCGTAAGTTCGTCTCAGCCCTGATCATCCCCGTCTATTCGCTTTTGGAGGAATACGCCCGTGAGCATCAGATCCCGTTTGAGAGCCGTGAGCAACTCTGTGCCAGTCCGCAGATCCATGAGATGATGAAGGAGCGTATCGATACCCTTCAGCAGCAGTTGGCTCACTATGAGCAGATCAAGCGTTTCACCCTGTTGCCCCATCACTTCTCGATGGAGCGGGGCGAACTGACCAATACCTTGAAGATCAAGCGCCGCGTGCTCAACGAGAACTATCGTAAGGAGATCGATGCCATGTACGCAGACTAGCGTCCCACTAAGATGATGATGGACCGTGGGCCTACCAGCACCTCATGCTGGCTCTCAATGAGTGGCTCCTGCCCGGGCTCAAAGATATCATCAGGAGCCTCTACACCTGTATTGGCAAATACGCGCCATGAAAGGCCTGCTGGCAGTTGGGGCAGTTCAAAGCCGTGCATCTCCCAGTGCATGTTCATGGCCACGTAGATGAAGTCGTCGTCATCGGCATATTGCCCGTTGAGCATGAAGGCCTGTGTGAGATTGTTATAACCGCTTTCGGGTTGCCAAGCCTTCACACCGTGCCACGAGAAGTCAGGATATCCCAGGTTGCGATAGTCGCATAGTCTGAGGTGGTCTTCGTAGCGTAGCACCTTGTGTAGTCGGCGGAAGCGGATCATCAGTTTGAAATATCGGAAGATGTCGGCATGCTTCTTCTGATCGTTCCAGTTGAGCCAGGCGATTTCGTTATCCTGGCAGTAGGCGTTGTTGTTGCCTTGCTGAGAGTTGCCCATCTCGTCGCCCGAGAGTACCATCGGTATGCCCTGACTCACCATGAGCATCGTGATGGCGTTCTTCACCTGGCGGTTGCGCAGGGCGATGACTTCAGGATCATCAGTTTCACCCTCGCAGCCACAGTTCCAACTGTTGTTGTGGTTCTCGCCGTCGCGGTTGTCCTCGCCGTTGGCCTCGTTGTGCTTGCTGTTATAGGATACCAGGTCCATGAGCGTGAAGCCGTCATGGGCGGTGATGAAGTTCACGCTGGCCTTGATGCCGCGCCCCTGTGAGGCGTAGAGGTCGGGCGAGCCGATGATGCGCTCCTTCACGTCACCGAGCACATCCTGGTCGCTCTTCAGGAATCGGCGCATGCTGTCGCGGAACTTTCCGTTCCACTCTGCCCATCGCCCCCATGAGGGGAATGATCCCACCTGATAGAGTCCGCCGGCATCCCACGCCTCGGCTATCAGTTTTGTCTTTCCGAGGATGGGGTCGTGCGCCAGCGATTCGAGCAGCGGAGGGTTCGACATGGGGTGGCCGTCCTGGTCGCGCCCCAGGATGGCGGCCAGATCGAAGCGGAACCCGTCTATATGATAGTCGACCACCCAATAGCGCAGGCTTTCCACAATCATGTCGCGCACGTTGGGGTTGTTGCAGTTCAGCGTATTGCCGCACCCGCTGAAATTATAGTAATGTCCGTCGGGCGTAAGCATGTAATAGGTCTTATTGTCGATGCCGCGATAAGAGATGTAAGGACCCTGCTCGTTGCCTTCGGCCGTGTGGTTGAACACCACGTCGAGTATCACCTCAATGCCGTTGGCATGCAGTCGCTTGATCATGTTCTTCAGTTCATCCACCTGCATGCCGAATTTCCCCGTAGAAGCGTATGCCGCCTTGGGGGCGAAGAATCCCACGTTGCTGTAGCCCCACAGGTTGAAGAGCCGTCGCCCGTCGACGGGAGAGATGCGATTGTTCTCAAACTCATCGAACTCGTGGATGGGCATCAGTTCCACGCAGTTGACACCCAGTTCCTTCAGGTAGGGTATCTTCTCGACGATGCCGGCAAACGTACCCTTGTGCTTCACGCCAGAGGCCTCGCCGCAAGTGAAGTTGCGCACATGCATCTCATAGATGATGAGGTCGTTGACGGGAGTCTCCAGGGGCAGGTCGTCTTCCCAGTCGAAGTCGTCGAACACCACTCGGGCCCGATACTGGTAACGGCTGTCCCAGTTAGGTTCCTGTCCCCATATATCACGCCCCACAATCAACTTCGCGTAAGGGTCGAGCAGTATCTTCGACTTGTCGAAACGGTGGCCCTCCTCCGGCAGGAAGGGACCGTCCATCCGGAAACCGTATTCGATGTTCTCATAGTCCAGGTCGAAGATGATCATCGAGAACACATTGCCCAGGCGGAACTCCCTGAAAAAGGGGATTTCCACGAACGGCTCCTCCTCCCGATTGTGGAACAGCACCAGTGTGCAGTCGGTGGCATAGCGGGAATATACCGAGAAGTTGACCATATTGCCAACGACCATGGCTCCAAAGGGGTAGGGCCTGCCTGGGCGCAACTTCAGCCCCTGGTACTCATGAGTGGGAAATAAATCGACTCTATGCATCGTCTGGCCTTTTTACTCTTTCATCTTTTCAAGACACTCTTCCAAAGTACTGAAGGCTTCGAAGAACGTATTGAAGCCTGTGACATCCATGATGTCCTTCACCTCTTCACTGATTCCAACCAGAAAGAGTTTCAGTCCTTTCGAGGCTGCTACCTTCTTGGAATAGAGTAACACGCGCAGGCCTGCACTGGAAATGTATCTGCAGGCGGTCATGTCGAGCACCACATTGCTGCCTCTCTCCAGGATGGGCAGGATGTCGGCTTGTGCTTGCTGGTAGTTGAAAGAGTCCAGCCTTTTGTCTAATTGGTATGTTTCAAAGTTCATACGGTCTGTTTTCTGATACTTAGTTGGGGGGATTTTGACCAGTCCATGCAGTTGCGCACACGGAGGTCTGCGTAGGGTTCTGCATTGAAGATGGTGGGATTGTTCGTCATCAGTTGCTCCGTCCCATAGAGGAAGGAGAACGGCCTTGGCAGTTCTGTCGTCAGGTCGATGGCTTCCTGCAGCAGATTCACGTCATCATGGCAGTCGAACATAAATCTGTCGGTGTCGTGATTGTCGAGGAACAAGACCAGTTTGAAGTCGTCTGGATACTTGGCGAAGTGATCGGCAATCTTGCTGCGAAGCGTCTGATTGCCCTTGATGCCTCGGCCGGCATGGACCTCCTCCAGGAGGATATCACGGTAGGCAAAGTCCAGGACGCCGTCGAGCGTGCCCACGTAGTCGGCCTGCAAGTCGTCCTGGCTGAAGGGCTCGGCTTCTTGCGCCAGGAACTCGTTCAGCCTCTTCTCCGTCTTGAAATACAGTTGGCTGGCCAGTTGCGGGCCGATACCCTGTGCCCACACCTCGCCGAACACCACGATGTCGCTGCGGACGGCCTGCATCTGTTCACGGAAACGGCTCAGGAAACTGAATGGCTGTCCCAGGGCATGGTCGATGCGGAACGCGTCGACTCCCATGCGGGCGAGCCGCTCGGCCTTTTCGATCATGAAGCGGGCTACCTCGGGGTTCGTCAGGTTGAACTTGGGCAGGTCGCCAAAGCCTAAGAACGAGACGAACTCGTCGCTGTCCTTCTTTGGATAGAAGAACCAGTCGCGGTGCTTGCCGCCATTCTTCAGCAGTGACTCCTCGAAGACCGGAGCCTCGTACCAGCAGTGGTTGGGCACGAAGTCGCAGATAATCTTCAGCCCCTTCTCGTGAGCCTGATCCAGCAGTTGCTGATAGTCCTCCCACGTGCCGAAGTGCGGGTCCACGTCTTCAAAATTCAGCGTGTGATACCCATGATAGTTTGCCGACCTGAAGATCGGCGAGAGCATGATTGCCGTAAAGCCGAGACTCTTGATGTAGTCGAGTTTGTCAAGGACTCCCTCCAGGTTTCCTCCGCAGAACACGTTGGTGAGGTCCATGCGCCCGTTCTCGCTGGTTGGCGGCTTCTGCCAGCCTCCGTTGAATCTGTCAATCAGCAGGTGATAGATCCGGATGTTATTAAACCACTCGTTCATATATACATTAATTATTTACGGTGCAAATATACGAAAAAAAACAAGAAAATCATGAAGAATGCTTCACTAAATGCAGATTTATGTTTTTTTTGCTTTCCATGACCGTAAGGGATGCCTGTTTACACTCTTGGAGATGCCTTCTATACCCCTATAGGAGGCATCCCTTACTCTCATACTAAGCATCCCTTACAGTCGTGCAAGGCATCAGAACGACCCTTAAGTATATATACTTACAAATGCACCCCTGATTTTGCTATCTGGAGATAGCAATTCAAGGCAACAATCTGCAAGTGATTATTCAAAAAAGGGAAACACCTCACATCAATCTCACGAAACCCCTTTAAATAAAGGGAAAGCGCATTTCAAACACCTCACATAACACCTCACATAACACCTCACATAAACCTCACATACAGGTAACATCAGACGTCGGCGTATCATGTGAGGTGTTTGTGAGGAGTATGTGAGGTGTTTGAGCAACACCTAACACTCCTCAAACCCTTTGCAGCAAGGCGTTTCCAGCGATTCATGTTAGGTGTTGGGCAATACTACAATTTACTTCAGATCAGGCAACTCCAGCCACTTCATATAGCAGAAATCCTGACGGTGAGGCAGATTCTTGTTCTTCGGATACATGCGGACGGCACTCTTGTACTGACCGAACTGCCTCGGAGCCAACTCAGCCTCAAAGGTATAGTTGTTACCCTCATGGCCCGTCATCTTCAGAGGCTCGACAGAGAACACCTTCTCCATGCCGTCTTTGTCGATCAAGACATTCACCTTCTCCAAAGCAATGGCATCGTCGAGTCCCTGCTCGTTGATGACATACTTTAAGTGGTATTGCTTGTTGGTCTCGCCTCCTGTTAAGGGGAAGTCCCATCCTGCACTGACCACACTGATGCTGTCCCAACGCTCAGCCACCGTCTCCTTCCACAGGGCGATTTCTTTGGCCAGTCGGTAGCCGTCCTTGGAAAGTTCCTTGAAGCGTTTGGCCTCCTTCTCGTAGAACTTGCTATAGTAGTCGTCGAGTTGGCGCTTCATGGTGTAGTGGGGGGCAATCTGGGCGATAGAGTTCTTGATGACCTTGATCCAGCCCTTCGAGATGCCCTTCTTATCCCTATTATAATAAAGAGGTATAATCTCATTCTCCAACAGTCCATAGATGGTGGCTGCATCGAGGCGGTCCTGATATTCCTGGTTCTGGTAGGTGCGCTTCTCCGTAAGTGCCCAGCCGGCACCCTCGCGATAGCCCTCCAGCCACCAGCCGTCCTTCACGCTGAGGTTCACGACACCGTTCATCTCGGCCTTCTCTCCTGATGTGCCTGAGGCCTCTAACGGCCGGGTCGGCGTGTTCATCCAGATATCAACACCAGAGACGAGACGGCGGGCCAGCAGGAAGTCGTAGTCTTCTACGAAAATCACCTTGCCCTGGAACTCGTCACGCTGCGAAATCTCATAGATCCGCTTGATCAGTCCCTGTCCGGCACCATCTGCGGGATGAGCCTTGCCGGCAAACAAGAACACGACGGGGCGCTCTGGGTTGTTCACGATCTTGCTGAGACGGTCGAGGTCGGTAAACAGCAAGTGAGCACGCTTATAAGTGGCAAAGCGACGACAGAATCCGATGATCAGTGCGTTGGGATTGAAGCGTTCTGCCATCTTGGTGATGCGTGAGGGGTCGTTCTGATTCTTCAGCCATGTGGCTTTGAACTGCTTTTCTATATAGAATATAAGGTTACGCTTCATGGCCAAACGGGCTTGCCACAGTTCCTCGTCAGGACAGTCGTAGATGCCTTTCCACCGCTTCTCGTTCGACTGGTCAGTCATGAAGGCAGGATCCAGATACTTCTCGTAGATGTTCTTTAGCCAGCCTGTGGCAACCCAGGTGGGGAAGTGTACACCGTTGGTGACGTAGCCCACGTGATTCTCCTCGGGGAAATAACCAGCCCAGATGTTGGCAAACATCTTCTGTGACACCCAGCCGTGAAGCATCGACACGCCGTTCACCTCCTGACAAGTGTTGCAGGCGAAGGTCGACATGCAGAACTTCTCACCCTTGTCGTCAGGGTTCGTACGGCCCATGCCGATGAACTCATCCCAAGAGATGCCGAGTTTCTGAGGATAGCCACCCATGTATTTGCCGAAGAGGCCCTCGTCGAAGTAG
>ONPM01000092.1 GCA_900319715.1 uncultured Prevotella sp. | reverse complement strand
TGCCGGCAACCTCCTGACAGACCGCTATAACCTGACCTCTCTGGATCTGAGCAACGGCCTGCCCCATAACCATGTCAGCGATATCTTCATGGACTCCAACGGATTCCTCTGGATCTCTACCTATGGCGGCGGTCTGGTGCGCTATGACGGCTATGGGGTCATGGAACCTCGTCTCGACCTGAACAGCAAGTCGTGCCGGAGTATCACTGAAGACCAGTTCCATCGGCTGTGGGTGGCCTTCGACGAAGGTATCAACATCATTGACCTGAGGACGATGAAAGCCGTGGCGACCGACAACCCGGAACTGCAAAAACTGCTGGTTCTCCCCGCTATCCGTTGCTATAGCGATGCCCTTGGGCGCATCTGGGTCATCACCGGCCGTCAGGTGTCGATGGTGACATTCAATGATGAAGGGCATGCAGATCAGATATACAACTATTCGCATGATTGGCGGATGCTCGATATGGCTATCTGCGATATTGACGAGAACGGTAAGCCGTGGATAGGCATCGACGGGGGACTTTACAGGTTGGTGGTTAAAGGCGGGAAACTGGTACGCGAAGAGATATCTGCCCTGCTGAGGCCATTGGAGGATCATTACATCACCGATATCCTGAAGCGAAACAACATGGTGTGGATTACCACCAACATGGGACTCTTCCGCTATGACCCTTACCAGCAGCAGTTGACCGAGTACCACCATGCCCCTGGGTCAATCGGCCCTGCTGATACACCGACCCGTAACCTCTCACATGTGTTCCTGACGAGTCTGGCCGTCACGTCAGACAATCGTCTGCTGATAGGCTCGCTGGGGGGTGTCAATATCTACGATGACCAGACTGACAGTTTTACAGCCTGGACCACGGAGAGTGCTGTTCCCATGAAAAGTGAGTTTGTAGACTGCATCCGAGTTTATAACGGCTATATCTGGATAGGTACCGAGTCGGGTGGCATCATGTGCCTGGCTCCACAGCGTCTGCTCCTTCGCAACTCCGTTCATACCAGCGATCCGCATTCCCTCTCTCCCAATCCTGTGAACGCGATGTATGTTGAGCCTGACGGACGGCTTTGGGTGGGCACGGTGGAAGGAGGCTTGAACCTTCGTGAGCGAGGGTCCAACGACTTCATCCATTTCACGACGGCCGACTCCGGCTTGTCTCATAACAGTGTGTCTGCCCTTGCCGCCGACCATCACGGCCGTCTGTGGATAGGAACCTGGGGAGGGGGTGTCTGTCAGGCAGACCGTCAGGGGTCGCATCATATCTCCCGTCTGGATCTTCCTGATGAGTATCACTGGCGGACAGGGTTTGTCGGAGCACTTGCCAATGATACCATTAACGATGGTTTATGGATCGGTACGAATGCCGGCTTGTTTTATTATAACTACAAGTCTCAGCGCATCGAGGAACCATTCGACAGTTGCCGCAGCATCACGGGCAGCATCGGCGCCATCGTCGACCGTGAGGGCTGTCTGTGGATGGGTTGTATGCAGGGCCTGATCAAGGTCGACCTCCTTTCCGGGAACCAGGGGCGCAGGCCTTTCAAGTATGAGGTGATCTCTCATAAACTCGATGAGCCTCAGTCGCGCATCGTCGACAAGATCTCATCCTTCTGCCAGACCCACGATGGTACGTTGTGGTTGGGCAGCAATGGCTACGGCCTGTATCGTCTGGTGAAGGAAAAAGGCGACCCCCGTGGGCACTTCGAAGCCCTGACCACAGCCGACGGCCTGGCTTTCGCGGGTGTCAAGGGCCTCGTTGAGGATGCCAATGGCCGTCTGTGGGTCACCACCCAGAACGGACTGTCGGTATATGACCCCAACACCCGTTCCTTCTCCAACTATTTCGAGAGCGAGGGTTTGGTGAACCAGCATTTCTACTGGAACTCCGCTGTGCGCGATGCCTCGGGCATCATCTATCTCGGCAGCGAAGGGGGTCTGATAGAGGTACTGGGTGAGAATTCGGAGGCGAGGTCTCATGGGAAATTAGTTTTCACCCAGTTGACGGTCGACAACCAGGAAGTCACGGCAGGCAGCGAATACCTGTCAGACGACATATCGATTGCCCGTTCCATCCAGTTGCACGAAGGCAACCGCTCCTTCTCCATCGCCTTCTCCGCCTTGGATTACGGCAATGAGGGTCAGGCCATGTTCAGTTACAGGATGAAGGGTATCGACGATGAGTGGACCCCGCTCCGTCTGGGAGAGCACTCCGTGCGTTACAGCGCCCTGCCTCCCGGCCACTATACCTTTGAGGTGAGATATGTGTCGTCGCAGTCTGCCGAACAGTCTGCGATGGCCTCCATCGAGGTCGTCGTCCATCCCGCCTTCTGGAATAGTTGGTGGTTCCGCCTGTTGCTAAGCATTCTCTTCGTCATCCTGGTCATATATATATATAATAGGTGGGCGGCCCGACTGAAGCGCATTGAGGCCGAGCAGTTGCTGAATCCGATACGCAAGGTGCTCGAGGAGTCTGACGACCCCCGGCAACTGCAGGGGCGCATCCAGAACATCCTCGACAACCAGCAGCGCTACCGTCAGAGTGTGAGCAAGAGTGTTGAGGCCGACAAGGAAGAGGTGCTGCGTAACAACCGTCCGCTGATGGATAGGGTGATGGCGCTGATGGAGCAACGCTACATGGACTCCGAATTCGGCGTACAGGAGTTCTGCGAAGCCCTGGGCATGAGCCGCAGCATAGCCAGCAAGCACCTCAATGCCGAGGCCGGCATGCCCGTCGGGCAGTTTATCCGCAACTACCGTCTGAACATGGCCAGGGAACTGCTCTCCGAGAAGACCGGCAACCGCAATATCACCGAGATAGCCTATAAGGTCGGCTTCAACGACCCTAAGTACTTTACCCGTTGCTTCACCAAGATGTTCGGAGTCAGTCCTAGCAACTATTTTGTAAAATCTCAATAATAATAACTCAGACAAACAATGAAGAAGATTTATTTATGGATACTGGCAGCCCTGTTGCTTGCTGCCTGTACCAATGATGACAATCCCTTAGGGTATGTAGTGGATGAGGTGGAAGTGGAACTCTCGAAGATGAGTCTGCGCGAGAAGGTGGGACAGATGTTCTTTGCCCGACTGGAATCGCTCGACTCCACGATCCACTGGGAGACCTATGCCGACCTGCAGGTAGACCCTATGATCGACGTGAACAAGACCATCAGGGACGTGAACGTAAACTATCCTGTGGGAGGCGTCATCCTCTATGCATGGAACATCGTCGACGAAACACAGTTGGCCCGTGTCATCGCCGACATCAGGTCGTTTAACGGCTCGCCCTTGCTCTGCATCGACGAAGAGGGAGGCCGTGTGTCACGTATTGCCAACAACCCCAACTTCGACGTGAAGAAGTATGTGTCGATGGACTCCATCGGCAAGACGGGCGATCCGGCGAATGCCTATGAGTGTGGCCACACCATCGGTACCTACCTGAAGCGCTATGGCTTCGACATCGACTTCGCCCCTGTGGCTGATGTCAATACGAATCCGGATAACATCATCATCGGCCCTCGGGCCTTCTCCGACGATCCGCAGGTGGCTGCCCCGATGGTGACCAACTACCTGCAGGGACTGAAGGATGCCGGCATCACGGGCTGCATCAAGCACTTCCCGGGTCATGGCGACACCCAGGCCGACACCCATTACGGCTATGCCCAGAGCCAGAAGACTTGGGAAGAGATCAGAGACTGTGAGATGGTGACCTTCAAGGCCGGCATCCAGTGGGGCTGCCAACTGATTATGACGGCCCACATCGGCTTGCCCAATGTGACGGGCTCCGACATACCGTCGACCATGTCGCCGCTGATCCTGCAAGACAAGTTGCGTGGCGAGTTGGGCTATCAGAACATCATCATCACCGACGGTATGGAGATGGGAGCCATCACCCAGCAGTACACATCAGGCGAGGCCGCCGTGTGCAGCATCCTGGCGGGTGTCGACATCGTGCTTGGTCCGAAGTACTTTGTCGAGGCCTTCGATGCTGTCATGAAGGCTGTCGAGCAGGGCACCATCTCCGAGGAGCGTATCAATCAGAGTGTGCGCCGTATCCTGAGACTCAAACTGGCAATGCAGTGATGGCGTACCTCTGACAGGTATTGGTCTTTCAAACAATATGACTATCTTTGCAAAGGAATAATTGATTTTTAAATATTTGAGATTATAAAAGAAGAACTTTAGAGTATGAAGAAAAGTATCCTTATGACAAAAAGACAATGGATGGTGCTGACGGTATGGCTGATGGCTGTGGCCGTATGGGCACAAAACAACGGACTGAACCCCGTTTACAAGGTTCAGTTGGGCGACATCACCTACGAAAAGAACGAGGTGAAGAAGAAAGTGACGGTAGGCAAAGTGCTTGGCGTGATTGCCGACGTGGCTGAAGGCCGTGTGACCGACGTCAACAACGAAGAGTACATCCCGCTGGCCAGTCAAAAGGTAAGAGCCGGTCTGACGCATGTCCGTCGTCTAAAGGTGGTTGACGACAGTGAGGCTGAGGACGCCAGATACCTGGTGACTGCCACCCTGACGGATATTGCGGCCTCGCGCAAACTGAAGCACTACGACCGTAAGGACAGTAAAGGACGTGAGTACACGGAGACGAAGACCTATTATGGTGCTGTGGCTACTGTGGCCCTCAACTTCAAGAATCTGAAGACGGGCGAGATCACCACCAGCGCCATCTCCGGCCGCTGCTCGGAATACTCGCTGGCCAACTCTGCCGACGAGGCCATCCGCACGGCACTGAGCGAACTGGCCAATAACATCTACGAATATTACAACGAGTGCTATCCCATCCGGGCCAACATCATCGAGCGCGGCACAGAGAAGAAAGACAAGACCAAGGAACTGTACATCGACGTGGGCAGCAGGTTCATCGGCGAGGATATCCATTTTGATGTCTTTGTCGTCGGACAGGTTGCTGGGCGTGAGACTCGCAAACAGATTGGGCGTGTCCGAGTCCGTGAAGTCCTGGGTGACGATATCTCGCTCTGCAAGGTGCAAAAGGGCGGAAAGGATATCAAGGCCGCTTTCGACAGAGGTGATGCCATCGTGGCCATCAGCACCGACTGATCATCGCAAAGATGCTGAATCTTTAGCGTGTTTCGCAAACTCAAAGAGTGACTGGGGCAGATGACAATAGCCCGTGGGGTTCTTGTCGAGATAGTCCTGGTGGTACTCTTCAGCAGTATAGAAATTCTCCAATGGCAGTTTCTCTACGACCAAGGGCTGGTCGTAGAGTTGCTGTTCTTTGGCGAACACTCTCTCGATAACGGGCAAGTCCTCGGCGTCGGTGTAATAGACGCCAGTGCGATAGCGGGTACCCTCGTCATGCCCTTGCTTGTTCAGGCTTGTAGGGTCGATGGCCTTGAAGAACATCTGCAACAGGAATTCAAGGCTCACGACATCAGGATTATACTTGATATGTACGGTCTCGGCATATCCTGTCGTGTCGGTATAGACTTCTTGATACGTTGGGTCTGCCGTGTGTCCGTTAGCAAATCCAACCGCTGTCTCCAGCACTCCCTCAATCTGCTTGAAGTAATGTTCTGTTCCCCAGAAACAACCGCCGGCCAGGAAAAGGTCTTTTCCACTCTTGATCTCCAGGATGCCGTCGACCTGATGTTCCACGAAGGGGCCGGCCTTGCATTCCAAGAGTACACTGGGCTCTAGGCACTCTAATCCGTGCCAAACATTTTTGGGGATATCCACGCCATACGTGCCGCTATCCTGTGAGATCACGCAAGTAGCCAGAATCCCGCCTTTGTCATCGTAGGTCGTTACCCTGACCCTTCCCTTCAGAATCACAAAGGTCTCATCCTTGTCTGGGTGGTGATGTACGGGAATGAATGTTCCAGGTTCCATGGCATTGAGAAAACGATGGCATTTCTCATCCAGACTCTGATGGAAATTGTAGTTCATCCTCAGGCGTGGTGACTTCTTGGCTTCTTCCGCCACGCCACTGATAAGTTGTTCGTCTATGATCTTCATATTGTAATGTTTCTTTTTTGTTGTTCGTTCAAAGTTTCATGATTCGTTTCACTTCCTGACTATCCCATTACGACGTCGAGTACCATCATGAGGACAAAGCCAATGGCAAAGCCGACGGTGCTGAGGTTCGAATGCTGACCGTTGGAGGCTTCGGGAATCAATTCTTCCACCACCACATAGATCATGGCCCCTGCAGCAAAAGCCAGCATATAGGGGAGAATAGGCATGAGCAGTGAAGCCAGCAGCAGGACAGCGACCGCACCAATGGGCTCAACGGCTCCACTCAGCGAGCCAATCGTAAACGAGCGCCAGCGGCTGTTGCCAGCGGCTCGCATCGGCATGGAGATGATGGCCCCCTCGGGAATGTTCTGAATGGCAATACCCAGTGACACGGCGACGGCACCAGTCAGTGAGATGTTTGTTACACCACTGTCGGCTCCTGCGAAGACCACGCCGACAGCCATTCCTTCTGGCAGGTTGTGGATGGTGACGGCAAGCGCCAGCATGGCAGTCTTGGAAAGATGCGACCGCATACCCTCGGGCTTGTCGGTGCCGATATGCAGGTGAGGTGTCAGTTCGTCGATCAGCAGGAGGAATCCCATACCAGCCAGAAAACCAATGGCAGCAGGCATGACTGACCATGCCCCTTTGCCAACCTCCATCTCCATCGAAGGAATCAGTAACGACCATACCGATGCCGCCACCATGACCCCTGACGCAAAACCCAACAGCGACTTCTGCAGTCGCACTGACATCTCGTCCTTTATCAGAAAGACAAAGGCAGAGCCGAGCATCGTGCCCAGCAATGGAATCAGCAGTCCTATCATTAATGCTGTTGTCATATCATTGATGGCGTTTTCTTCATAAATGTGAGTACAAAATTAAATAAATAGTTCTCAAAACTTGCAATATGCTTGCAAATTTTGAGAATTATTAGGAATTGTGCGTGTGATGTCTTATGGGATTATCTGTATCGGTATCACCAGTTTGAAGGTGATGTTACGTCCCATGTTGAAGACTCCACGACGGCCAGTGACTGTATTCTCGTCTGCATATTTCAGTCGGCTCAAGTGGTTCTGGTAGGCCTTGTCAAGCAGGTTGTCGGCCGTAACGTATAGTTCGGCCACCTTCCTGCCTTTTACCTGAATGTCGGTTCCTGCTGAGAGACTGAGCAGCGCATAGCCTGGGGTCTCGGTTTCTGTGTCGTCAGCCCTGTAGATGTGCGTCTGTTTCAGGTAGCAGTCCAGGCCGACAGCCACATATAGGTTGTTGAGTAGCGAGCGGTGGACGGCATCTGTCGAATGGCGATGATTGATGGTGGTGTGCGAGTGGTGGAAGAGTTCCCATTTCAGTTCCGACGTCCAGTGGGGGGCGGGCGTAAACGGGAGGTACTTTGTGTCCTCGCTGGCATGCATCAGTTGTGCATCGACATACGAGAAGGTGTTTGAGAAATGGACGGAATGGATGGGGTGGAAGTCAACACCCGCCTCGAAGCCTAGCAGTCTGGCATCGCCCTGCGTATAGGCATAGGTCAGATATCCCTCTTCGATCTCCTGGCTCAGTCGATGGGTGAAGATGTAGTTGTCGATGCGGTTGGCAAAGAGAGCCACCTGGGCAGAAACATATCTCGAGGTATAGTCGAGGCCGAGGTCTGCCTGCAGACTATACTCAGCCTTCAATTGCTGGTTGCCTAAC
Source organism: uncultured Prevotella sp. (assembly GCA_900319715.1). GTDB lineage: Bacteria > Bacteroidota > Bacteroidia > Bacteroidales > Bacteroidaceae > Prevotella. The sequence continues at coordinate 2,291 of ONPM01000092.1, read as the reverse complement.
TCATAACGGACAGAGCCCTCATGAACACCATTCGAAGCCAGTTCACTCATGTTTGGTGTGCGGAATCCACGTGCAAGGTTCAGTCGTAGGTTGAAATACTCATTGATATTGCAGACCGCGCCGATGCTACCCGTCAGGCCGTTGAAGTGGCGCGAGAAATCTGTAAATCGCATCTCGTCGTCTTCCATTAACTCGTTGCCATGAAGCCTGCGGTGATCGTAGCGAACACCGCCGTTCAGTGTCCATCGTCCGCCTATGGCTTTCGTGGCTGTGGCATAGATGCCGAAGTCGAAGAGCCGGTAGTCGGGAATCAGATATTCCTCACCCTCATTGTCCGACTTCTGATACATGCCGCCTACGCCAGCAGACAACTTCCAGCCGTCCCATTCGTTAGTTATATAGCGCAGATCGTAGGTGAGTGTGTGCAGTTTGAAAAATAACTCATATTCGTCTGATGATTCCTCGAACTCTTGACGGCGGTTCTGCTGATAGCCTATGATGGCTTTCAGATAGCCCGACGAGAGGTTCAAAGAATTGTCCCAGACCAGTTTGTAATGTCTCACTTGTTGGAAGGGTAGCGACTTACCATAGCCATGGCCGGTGAATCCCTCTTCATGTTCCAGTTCGCCAGTCTCCGGATCGCGTTCTCCTTCTATGATACCTGGCGTCAGGTGATAGGCCGTCCAGGCCAGCCTCGAATGGCCCCACGCCTTATTCACTCCCAGCATCAGCCTGCCGGCACGTTCACGAAACTGTGAGCCTGGCACGTAGCCGTCGTACTTGTTCTTATACGCATGGGCCATCTTGTCGCTATAGTGGGCATCCCACACAAAGCCTTTTTGATGGCCTGCCATCGACAGGTGGTATCCGAAGAGGCCGTTGTTGGTCTGATACTCCGAACTTACGTTGGCACGTATCTCGCCTTCTGCGGGTGTTGGCTGTGCATGGAGGATCACCACGCCAGCCATCGCATCCGATCCATACATCAGTGAGGCAGGTCCTTTCAGGATTTCCACTGAGCCCACGCTACTGCCGTCAACTTCCACGCCATGCTCGTCGCCCCATTGCTGACCCTCCTGTCGCACGCCTTCACTCATCACTACCACGCGGTTGTAACCCAGGCCTCGGATAATGGGCTTTGAGATGCTGCCACCTGTCGTCAGTTGACTGATGCCAGGCTGATGGCTGATGGCATCGATGATGTTGGTCGAGGCCGTAGCCCTGAGTATCTGGGGTGTTACGATGCTTACGGGGGCTGTAGCGTGCTTCAGTTTTGTGTCGCCTGTAACGCCCGTCACCATTATTTCGTTCAGATTCAGATGGCGGAAGAAGACATCCGTGCTGTCGAGATGTCCATCCGTGCTGTCGAGATGTCCATCCGTGCTGTCGAGGTGTTCGTGTGTCGAGTGCTCTGTATGGCGGTGCGTCTTTATACTTTCTTGCGCTGCCATCGTTGTGCAGATACACAATAATGGCAGAATGATATATCTGGTTTTCATTCTGTGTTATGAATTAGTATGTATATAAATATGTGTGTAAAAACCTGCGGGAGTCAGACCGTCGGCGGCCCTCGTGTGACGATGATGCCACAGTTGCCGGCATGATAGCCGTACAGGGGCTGGGCAAGATTGGTTTTACATACATGAATATATACTGTTACTGCTGTCGCAGTTGCTGTCAGCATGATGAGTGTCAGAAACTGACACAACACACAGTCGTGCGTCCATAATGCCGTTTGTGTCAAGTGACCATGGCAACTGTTATGCATGCAGCCAGTGCATTCCGTTTCGGTCTGCAATACACTTCCCTCATGCACATGAAGAGACGAAAAGAATAGTATTGGCACAAACACTGCCAATAACAACCACGATGCGATATGTCGTCTCTTCGTCGAGTACATGTTTGCAAAGGTACTGCTTTTTCCTAACATCTTACAAATCACGACGAAGAATTAACAATTATTACAGGCAAGGGCTGACGAGGCGCCTCAGCCATAGTTCTCGGCTTTTTGTGCCTCGATAGTGTGATAAGAGGATGAAAAGTGTAAAAAATGAGCGTTTTAGACACTAAAATCGTTTTGTCCACCCAAAAAATCGTTTCGTCCACTTGATTTAAGTCAAATTTATGTAATTTTGCGGCATAATTCACTAATATAAAATAATTTTTTCAAACTAAAATCAATTAACAATGAGAAAACAACTAGTATTTTCTGTGATGCTAAGTCTCGGCGTTCTGGGTGGACTGACCGTCTGTCCAGTGGAGGCAAACGCATCAGTGCAGCAGGACCAGAC
>ONPM01000045.1 GCA_900319715.1 uncultured Prevotella sp. | reverse complement strand
CAGGTCGGCAGGCGTCACCTGCACCTTGGCGCCGATCTTCACCTTACGGAGATGGGCAAACGGCACGTAGGCCAAGACCTCGCGCTCGTGCAACTGCAGTTTCTGAGGCAGGATCCAGACCACAGGCTCACGCGCCACGAACTTGCTCTCGGCAGGTTTTGATGTCAGCACGACACCGCTTTCAGGCGATGTCAGCGTGGTGGTGGCCAACTGCGAGCGGACACTTGCTATCGGGTCCCCAGCAGCCAACTTCTGGCCATTGGTAGCAATGACATGATGCACCGTACCCTCGAAAGGAACGGAGATCGGCCTGGCCTCTGCAAACGGGAACACCACACCCGTAGCATTGATCGTATAGTTGAGTTTGCCAAAGATGCACCAGAAGAGTGCGATGGCACAGATCATCAGCAGTGATGTGAGTATCAGCCATAAGGCAGGCGAAGCCACCCGCGGCATCTCAGTGAGTTCGCTCTTGTCGTCGAGGGCCTGTAATGCCTCTGTATTAAATAGATCCGACATATCTTCCTTTTTGGTTGCAAAGATACAGTTTTTTTAGGAATCTCCGAAATAATAAGGAAAAAACTTTCTGCGAAACCGATTCCCCGCCGTTCGGCGAGAGATTACTCGGTGGCTGGGGGGGGGCAGGTCTTTTCGAGGAGTGAGGAGTGTGGAAAGTGGTGTGAGATTACTCGGTGGGGCGGAGGTGCGGGGGACAGCCTCTTGACATTGTAACATTAAGGTACTTTTATTCCAAGGACAATGGCGAAGCGGTATGGATAACCATTAGGTCATATACAGACCGTTGATAAAATAGTCTATAAAATACTTGGTTATCTCGAATTGTTGTTGTATCTTTGCAACATGATTAATGACAGACTGATTTGATATGAAAAGACTGATTTTAATGACCATGGCAGTATTAGCCACGACCGCGGTGTCAGCACAGGGACTACAGTACCCCAAGGCCGCGAAGGACGGAACCGTTGACGAGTATTTCGGCACGAAGGTGGCCGATCCTTATCGCTGGCTGGAGAACGACACAAGTGCCCAAACCGCCGCATGGGTGGAGGCAGAGAACAAGGTGACCAACGCCTACCTTCAGAAGATTCCCTTCCGTGGGAAGCTTCTGAAGAGGCTGACGGAACTGACCAACTACGAGAAGATCTCGGCGCCCTGGAAGCGTCACGGCAAGTGGTACTTCTACAAGAACGACGGTCTGCAGAACCAAAACGTGATGTACGTCATGGACGAGCTGGGCGGCGAGCCCCGCGTGTTCCTCGACCCCAACAAACTGAGCACCGACGGCACGGTGGCCATGAAGGGCGTCTCCTTCTCTCACAACGGCAAGTATGCCGCCTACACCATCTCCCGCAGTGGCAGCGACTGGACAGAGATCTATGTGATCGACCTGAAGACGGGACAACTGACAGAGGACCACATCGAGTGGGCCAAGTTTACGGGTGCAGCCTGGAGGGGCGACGGATTCTACTACAGCGCCTACGACGCTCCGGAGAAGGGCAAGGAGTTCTCGAACGTGAACTCAGGGCACAAGATCTACTATCATAAGATAGGTACGCCGCAGAGCGAGGACGTGCTCTTCTATCAGAACGCCGCCTACCCCATGCGCTTCTATATCGTCAGCGTGAATGAGGAGGAGACCAAGATGTATCTCTACGAGGAGGGTGCCGGCTCGGGCAACAACCTCTTTGTGAGAGACCTGCGGAAGCCGGAGTCGCAGTTCATCCAGATGACATCGAACATGGACTATCAGTACTCACCTATCTACGACGACGGAGACCGTATCTATATCTACACGAACTACGGCGCTCCCAAGGGCCGCGTCATGACAGCCGACATCCGCCAGCCGGGCGTTGACAACTGGCAGGAACTGGTGGCGGAACAGGAGAACGTGCTTGGCGGGGTGGAAGTGATCAACCGTCAGATGATCCTCACCTACCAGAAGGATGCCTCAGACCATGCCTATCTCTACGGTCTCGACGGTAAGCTGCGCCATGAGATCAAACTACCGTCGGTAGGCAGCGTGGGCTTCACTGGTGACGAAAAGGAACCGGAATGCTTCTATACATTCACCTCGTTCACCATCCCCGGCACCGTCTACCGCTACGACATGGCCAAGGACGAGAGCACGCTGTACACTCAGCCGAAGGTGAAATTCCGCCAGGATGACTATACCTCGGAGCAGGTGTTCTTCCAAAGTAAAGACGGTACGCGCATACCCATGTTCCTTACTTATAAGAAGGGACTGAAGAAGAACGGCGCGAACCCCGTCTACCTCTACGGCTACGGTGGCTTCAACATCTCACTGGTTCCGAGTTTCTCAGCCAGCCGTATCCCCTTCCTCGAGAATGGCGGCATCTATGCCCAGGTGACGCTCAGAGGCGGCAGCGAGTATGGTGAGGAATGGCACCTGGCCGGCACGAAGATGCAGAAACAGAACGTGTTCGACGACTTCATCGGCGCTGCAGAGTGGCTCATCAGCGAGGGCTATACCTGCAAGGACAAACTGGCCATCGTCGGCGGTTCTAACGGCGGACTGCTCGTGGGAGCCTGCATGACCCAGCGGCCAGACTTGTTTGGAGTGGCTGTCCCACAGGTTGGTGTGATGGATATGCTGCGCTATCATAAGTTCACCATCGGTTGGAACTGGGCCAGCGACTACGGCACCAGCGAGGACTCGAAGGAGATGTTCGAGTATCTGCGCGGCTACTCTCCCCTTCACAACCTGAAGCCCGGCACCACTTATCCTGCGACCCTCGTGACGACGGCCGACCATGACGACCGCGTGGTGCCTGCCCACTCGTTTAAGTTCGCTGCCACATTGCAGGAGTGCCATCAGGGCAGCAACCCCGTACTCATCCGCATCGACACGAAAGCAGGCCACGGAGGCGGCAAGCCGCTGGCGAAAGTGCTGGAGGAGCAAGCCGATATCTACGGATTCATCCTCTATAATATGGGAGTGAAATTCAGGTAAAAAAGAAATCCCGCCGAAGTGGCGGGATTTCTTTTTTGCTATTTTGCGTAGGCGACTGACCTCGTCTCGCGGATGACGGTGATCTTCACCTGACCCGGATAGGTCATCTCGTTCTGGATCTTCGTGGCAATGTCACTGCTGAGGGCTTCGGCCTCGGCATCGTTCATCTTGTCGGCACCAACGATCACACGCAGTTCGCGACCAGCCTGGATGGCATAGGTCTTCGTGACACCTGGATAACTCATGGCGATGGCCTCCAGGTCGTTCAGGCGCTTGATGTAAGCCTCGACAATCTCACGACGGGCACCGGGACGGGCACCGCTGATGGCATCGCAGACCTGTACGATGGGAGCCAGCAGCGTCTGCATCTCCATCTCGTCGTGGTGGGCGCCGATGGCGTTGCAGATATCAGGCTTCTCCTTGAACTGCTCGGCGATCTTGGCACCATAGAGTGCGTGCGGCATCTCGCTCTCCTCGTCGGGCACCTTACCGATGTCGTGCAACAGTCCTGCGCGCTTGGCTTTCTTCGGGTTCAGTCCGAGTTCGGCAGCCATCACGGCACAGAGGTTAGCCGTCTCACGGGCATGCTGCAACAGGTTCTGACCATAAGAGGAACGGTATTTCATCTTACCGATGATGCGGATGAGTTCGGGGTGCAGACCGTGGATACCGAGGTCGATGGCGGTGCGCTTACCAGTCTCGATGATCTCGTTGTCGAGTTGTTTCTTCACTTTGGCAACCACCTCCTCGATGCGTGCAGGGTGGATACGTCCGTCGCTGACCAACTGATGGAGCGCCAGGCGGCACACCTCACGGCGAACGGGATCGAAGCCAGAGATAACGATGGCCTCGGGGGTATCGTCGACCACAATCTCCACGCCAGCCGCAGCCTCGAGGGCACGGATGTTACGTCCCTCACGGCCGATGATGCGACCTTTCACCTCGTCGTTATCGATATGGAACACGCTGACAGAGTTCTCTATAGCAGTCTCCGTGGCCACACGCTGGATGGTCTTGATAACAATCTTCTTAGCCTCCTGGTCGGCATTGAGTTTTGCCTCGTCCATAATCTCATTGATGTAACTCGCGGCAGCGGTCTTGGCCTCATCTTTCATAGACTCAACGAGACGGTTCTTGGCTTCCTCGGCACTCAGGCCAGATACCTCTTCGAGCATCTCGCGCTCCTTGAGTTGCATCTTCTCCAGTTCCTCGGCCTTGACAGAGAGCAGGCGCTTCTCGTTATCGAGGCGCTGCTGCTGGGAGTTGAGGTCACCACTCTTGCGGTTGAGTTCTTCCTGACGCTGGTTGAGCGAGAGTTCGCGCTGCTTCAGTTTGTTCTCAGTCTGCTGAGCCTGCTGGTTACGCTGTTGGATCTCCTTCTCAAGTTCGCTCTTCTTGTTGAGGAACTTCTCCTTGACTTCCAGCAGTTTCTTCTCCTTGATGACCTCGGCCTCCTTATTGGCGGCATCGACCATCTCATTGTATTTTCCCTTCAGCACGAAGCGGAAAATCAGATATCCGCCAACTCCACCCAATACGAGTGCGCCGGCAGCAATCAATAGCACAAAAATTAAATCCATAAAAAAAACTATATTAAAAATGTTATTCTCACTTCAGGGCTTCCTCAATCTCAGAAGTCAACTTAGCAAGAATACCATCATAGGGCGCCGTATCGTTCTTCCCGCGTTCCCGCTCCAACATCAGCGCGATGTCTATCAGCGTCATCAGCGCAATGGTGTGCTCACCCTTCTTACCCTTATAAGCCTGCGAATAGGCGTTATAACGGTTAGTGATGAGTTTGGCGGCCTTACGGTAGTATTCCTCATCGGCGCGATTGACCGTCACTTCGATCTCCTCGTCGTAGACGTGCAACCGTATATGTAGTCTCTCTTTGTCGTTTACTTCTGCCATTGGGATAGCATGATTACTGTTCGTCACTCAGAATGGCGATACACTTGTTAACCTGCCGAATCATCCGTGCAAGATGCTCTTTGGCATCTACGAGGTTGCCGTCGGTAATCTCGAGCATACGCGCCATCTTCAGTGAGTTATAGTCGTTATCCGCCTGAGTGACCCTGGCCTTGAGATCTTCTATCGCCTGCGACTGCTCATTGATCTTTTGCTGGAGTTGCAGTTTCTCCTGTTTCATTTGCTGAAACTGGAGAATCATCTGCCGCACACGGGTTTCGAAATCAGTCAAAGTCTTCTCGCTTGGATTCATACGTAACTATTTGGCGTACAAAGTTAAAGTAAAAATGTCAGAATGTCTGCTTTAATGCTGACAATTTAATATTTTTTAATCATCATTCTTCTTCCTCGGTTCTTTCTTGGCGAGCATGACGACACGGTATACGAAGTCTGTCACCCACTTCTGCGAGAAACCGAGACGGCGATTGTATTCACGTACGGATACGACAGTCTTGAGCACATCAGGCTCCTTGAAATCATTCTTGTTGAAGATGTCGCTGACTGTCTTCTCCGTCATCGTATAAAGCGCTTTCTTCATGAAACCCGGCAGACGGAGTTTGAACTTCATCAAGTTGCCCGTCAGCATCATGATGTCCTGGGTGAAGCCCTGGAACTGCAGGAGGTAGGTCTGTGCATCCTGTACCTTCTTGCACCGACGATGGAGGCTCTGGTCTATCTCCTTGAAGAAGGCATCGTCCATCGAATACATCGACTTAAGCATATTCTTGCAGCGGCTACGCTCGCCGACACCTAATTTATTATTAACAGTAGGCACCTTAAGTGTGGACTTGAAGACCCTGAGGTCAGGGAGTGCTGCGAGGTTCGTGATGCCGAGGTCGGCAGCGAGGGCTGCCTGAAAGTAGACGCGGATGAGGGTCATGAAGTCTTCCATGCCGCCCACCTTCTGTTCGTCTTTCTTTCCAAAAATCTTATTCCAAAATCCCATAATTGTCACTAATTGTTAGAAATCGCGTGCAAAGGTAGTCCTTTTTTATGATTAAATAGAACACAAAGACACAAACACACAAAGTTTTTTCTTCTTTTAACTTAATTCTTTGTGTCTTTGTGTCTTTGTGTTCCAAAAAATTCGTAACTTTGCACCCAACTAATTGAATTATATTATGAAAGGTATCGTATTAGCAGGAGGCTCAGGAACACGCCTCTACCCCATCACAAAAGGTGTCAGCAAACAGTTGATCCCTATCTTTGACAAACCGATGATCTATTATCCCATCTCGACACTGATGCTCGCCGGCATCCGTGAGATTCTGATTATCTCAACACCCTATGACCTGCCAGGCTTCAAACGCCTGCTTGGCGACGGCAGCGAACTGGGCGTGCGTTTCGAATATGCCGAACAGCCCTCGCCCGACGGCCTTGCCCAGGCGTTCATCATCGGTGAAGAGTTCATCGGTCAGGACTGCGTCTGTCTCGTCTTAGGTGACAACATCTTCTACGGCAGCGGATTCACGGGCATGCTGAAGCAGGCCGTCATCAGTGCCGAGAAACACAATCATGCCACCGTCTTCGGCTACTGGGTGAACGACCCGGAGCGTTACGGTGTGGCAGAGTTCGACAAGGAAGGCAACTGTCTCAGCATCGAGGAGAAACCCGCCAAGCCAAAGTCGAACTATGCTGTCGTCGGACTCTATTTCTACCCGAACAGCGTGGTGGAGATTGCCAAGAACATCAAGCCCAGTGCTCGCGGAGAACTGGAGATTACGACGGTGAACCAGAAGTATCTGGAGCAGAAGAACCTGTTGGTACAGACCTTGCAACGAGGCTTTGCATGGCTCGACACCGGCACCCACGACTCACTGTCGGAGGCTTCAACCTTTATTGAAGTTATCGAGAAGCGACAAGGGCTGAAAGTGGCCTGTCTGGAAGAGATTGCCTACAAGCGTGGCTGGATTACAAAGGAACAATTGAAAAAACTGGCCGAGCCGATGGCAAAGAACGACTACGGCCAGTATCTGCTGCGTCGTGCAGAGGAATACATCAGATAGCGTATTCCTCTACACAACGAGTGAGAGCTGCAGGATTTCCCATATCGAACATGCGGCCCTTTAATTTGATACCCATCATACCACTCCGCTGACGGACAGCCTCGAGAGCAGAGGTCAGTTCTATCTCGCTGACGTGGTCACCATCGATTTCCTTCTGCATGATGTCCTTGTGTAACTGGGTGAACACTTCCGGTGTCAGGATATACTGCCCAAACACGCTGTAGTATTCCTTCTCCCCCTCTTTATTTCTCACGCCTAAGAAATCCTCAGCATAACTCGACTTGGGCTTCTCTTGCATAACATCCACATTAAGGATGGTATGCTCCTTATCCTCCCATACGCCGTGAAGAATGCCATAATGGCTCACGGTAGACAATGGGATACTGTGAATGCTGACCATCAGGGAGTTATAACGTTCATACTCTTCGATAAGTTGCAGCGCGCAGGGCTTATTAGAGTCGCTCTTATAGATCGTGTCACCCAACAGGAGCAATACCGGTTCGTTACGAGCAAACTGAGCGGCCTGGTAGACAGCATGCCCAAAACCTCTCTTCTCACGTTGATAAACATAATGAAGCCGTTTGCCGATATCGATGATATGATTCTCATATTCTTGCGCTTCTGCATTCAGTTTACTGAGATGCTCTTCAGAAAGAGGGCGCTCGAAATAGTCGGCATATTGTTGACGCTCCTCCTCAGAACCCAGTACGAGACAGATTTCCTCTATACCACTCTTCACTAATTCCTCCAGGAGGATGAGGATAACGGGACGCACCATCCCATCAGGGCAAGGAATGGGAAAGAAGTCCTTCTTCAATGCACGGGTGGCAGGATAGAGTCTGGTTCCAAAGCCAGCCACAGGGATGATGGCACGACGAACGGTATGGACAGGCTTCAGTGTAAGTTCATAGGCCTTCATCCCATGGTCGTTGAGATAGGCGGTCAACTGATGCTGAGCCTCAGCACTACGGGCAAGGAACTGGACAGAACCGTCACCATGGGATCCTACACCTTTTCCACCCCAGACAAGTGGTTGGATATTTGGATCCTGAAGAACCTTATGGAGTTTGGGCGAGAAAAGAGCCGAAGACATCGGAGCAATCTTCTCGTCGAAAAGCGCTTCAGCCTCAGTCATCAAACGTCCTAAAGCCTCTACCTCACCTTCAGCCATATACCGGATGGCACGGTCAACGATGTCCAAATTCTCCTGTCCAAGGGCCTCATGTTCCGCACGGTCTGCATCTGTCGTGGGGAAGGGATAGGCCTTGTTAAGATCAGAAAGGATCTTAATAGTATCTTTCTCGGCACAGAGGTCGGCAAAGACCCAGTAGAGATGTTTCTTCACATTGAGAGAACGGACCTCAATCTCATCGCCATCGAAGGTCATGAGGTTCGGCTTGACGCCAAAAGCACAAGCCTGATCCAGACGACCACAGCGGCTGCTGGTACGAAGTTCGCCCAGATAGGCAATGTTCATCTCACCAAGGGTGTTCAGGTTCAGATTATATAAAAGATTGAACGCGCGAGCAACAAGGACACAAATAGCAGCAGAACTGGAAAGACCGCTCTTCATAGGAAGTGTCATCGACGTGATGCGAATACGTACACCACCCACCTTATACCATTCTAACATATAAGAAGCCACACCAGCACAATAGCAGAAAAACGATCCCGACTTGGCGATACGCTTCAGTTCCATCTCGTCCATACGGCAGGAGAAATCCTGCCATACACCCTCTATCTCGGATGCTTCACTGTAGAGTTCAAAGATGCTGGATTTCTCGACTTCGGCATAGATACCTTGTTCTATGCCTGTAACAATAGCAGCACCAGGAGCGATGTCTGCATTCATCGTACGATAATGACCGGCCCAGTCTGTATGCTCACCAAAGAGGCACAAACGCCCTGGAACAAATAACTTCATCATAAATAATAAGTTTAACAGTGCAAAGTTAGCAAAAAAGCCACAAATAACACCATATTATGCGTGAAAAGACCGAAAATGCTCCGTTTTTGATGATTTTTTTCAATTTTGTTTGGCTATTTCAACTAAAATGTCTACTTTTGCGCCGTATTAATAACAACTTAAAAGATTATTGCCTATCGAAACAGACTTTACTCAATACGATTAGATAAAAATAGTATATGAGTACTTTAGAAAGTATGACCGACGAAGAGTTGGCATTATCTTACATCAATGGCAATAACCGAGCATTCGATGAATTACTTTCAAGGAGTCAAGACAAGATTTTCAACTATATCATGTATATAGTGAAAGATGAGGACTTGGCCAATGACTTGTTTCAAGAGACCTTCCTGAAAGCAATCACCAAGATGCAGAGCGGGAGGTATACTGATTCCGGAAAGTTCTTCTGGTGGCTGACACGTGTAGCCCACAACGTCATCATCGACCATTATCGTGCCCTGAAGAACCGTCATGTCGTAGAACCCACCAAGGATAATGACCTCTCAAACCTGAACAGCAACTCCGTGTTGGACAGTTGCCGTGAAAGCGAGATGGCCAACATTCAGGTGCTTCACGACGTCAAGAAACTGATGGAGGCCTTACCTGAACAACAGCGAGAAGTGGTGTTCATGCGCTATTATCAAGAACTATCGTTCAAAGAGATTGCGAAGATCACTGGGGTGAGCATCAACACCTCATTAGGACGTATGCGTTACGCCCTTATCAACCTGAGGAAACTAAGCCACCAATATGGTGTGAACCTTGTGTTGGAATAGTTTTTTTGTTTACAGTTTACGGTTTACAGTTTACAGATGATTACTTCTATAGACAGAATGGCTTGCCAGCATATCATCTGTAAACTGTAAACCGTAAACTGTAAACTAAAGAGTTCTAAGGCTTTGAATCACGGTCTCCGGGTTAGGGGCATTGAAAACATAACTGCCACTGACTAGCACGTCAACACCTGCTGCAACAAGTCGAGGAGCCGTCTCGCCCTGTACACCGCCATCCACCTCAATCAAAGTCTGACACCCCTTCTCGGTAATCATCCGACGAAGGCGCTTCACCTTGTCGATGGTGTTCTCGATAAACTTCTGTCCGCCAAAACCCGGATTGACACTCATCAGCAGCACCATCTCCACATCACCGAGGATATCCTCAAGCACAGAGACAGGTGTTGAAGGATTAAGTGTGACACCGGCCTTCATACCTGCATTGTGGATCTCCTGGACGGTACGGTGCAGATGGACCGAAGCCTCATAGTGAACGTTCATCATCATCGCACCAAGTTTGGCGGTCTGCTGGATGTAACGTTCGGGACGCTCAATCATGTAATGCACGTCGAGGGGTTTCTTACAGGCCTTCGCTACCGCCTCGAGGACGGGGAAGCCGAAGGAGATGTTGGGGACGAAAGAGCCGTCCATCACGTCAAGGTGAAGCCAGTCAGCCTCACTGCGGTTAATCATGTCAATGTCGCGGTCGAGATGGAGAAAGTCGGCAGCGAGTAATGATGGTGAAACCTTTACCATAATCTTTTCAATTCAGGCATAGAGCCTGTTTGTTGTTTGTTACAGAGAAGGTGTAGGCATACTGCCTGATAATGTCGAGCGTCCGCTCACGGGGTTTAAACGATTCGGGAGTAAAATGCTTCATAGGCAAAACTTTTTAAATGTTTATACCTTAGAAACGCAAACACCTACTACTTTATTATATAATTCTCAAAATTTTTATTTCCATTCAAGAAATCCCGGGCTGCCATCCGCTTCTTACCTGCCAGTTGAAGTTCATCTATCTGGAGCAGGAAGTCGGCTGTCGTGATATAGAGCATGCCCTTATAGATGACGATCATACCCGGACGCATACCAACGTTCTTCTGCGTCTTGGTGGTCTTGAAGATCTTCAGATCTATGGCTTTTCCGTCAGGTCCCATCAGTTGCGTCCATGCACCAGGATAAGGACTCAGACCTCGGATGAAGTCATAGATACGTTTGCAGGGACGGTCCCAGTTGATCTCGCATGTATTCTTGAAAATTTTTGGGGCGCCATAGAGACGGCTGAACTTGGCCTCAAGTTCTTCCTGCGGAATGCTCTCGGGATGACCATCAGCAACGATAATCTTCTCGAGAGTCTCCAGACAGAGGTCTGCCCCGAGGTGCATCAGACCGTCGTAAACATATTCCACATCCGCCTCATCGGGAATATCGAAAGGCTTCTGCATGATGATGCGGCCTGTGTCAATCTCCTTATCAAGGAAGAATGTTGTGACACCCGTCTGCGTCTCACCGTTGATGACAGCCCAGTTGATGGGAGCAGCGCCGCGATACTGAGGCAGCAAGGCTGCGTGAACGTTGAATGTACCGTATTCAGGCATATCCCAGACCACTTCGGGCAACATCCGGAAAGCCACTACCACCTGAAGGTTAGCCTTATAACTACGGAGTTCCTCGACGAAAGCGGGGTCTTTCATCTTCTCTGGCTGCAGCACAGGCAATCCTTTCTCCAAGGCATACTGCTTGACGGCAGAAGCCTGCACCTCCGTCTGATGGCGGCCTACGGCCTTGTCTGGCTGCGTCACTACAGCCACCACGTTATACTCATTCTCCACCAGTGCTTTCAGGGTCTCCACCGCAAACTCCGGCGTCCCCATAAACACGATACGTAAATCTTTTTTCTCCATATTATTTATTTTTAACCTGGCTAATCTTCTGACATATCTGCCACCATCTTACGATACATCGTATAGATACGTTGGCGGGAGACATAGCCCATCAGACGGTTATCGACATCAAATACCGGCAACCAATTGGCACCAGTATCATCAAAAGCACGCATCACATCAGCCATCGGCGTTGCATCACTCAGACGAGCCTTGGGCTCTGTCATCAATTGGGCAGCCTTAAAATGATGATAGAGTTCGATGCGGAAAACGACATTGCGAATTTTCATAATGTCTATCTCACCCAACAGCATACCTGCTGCATCGAGCACAGGCAGCACCGTAGAGTGGCTGCGGCTAATCTTATGTACAATCTGTCCCAATTCCATATCAGGGGTTACACTCAGATAATCACGCTCGATGACAGAATCCAGATTCATCAGTGTCAGTACAGCATGGTCAGTATGATGCGTCAGCAGTTTCCCCTGACGGGCCAGACGGGAACCATAGATACTATGAGGTTCGAAGACGATGATGGTGAGATAGGCACAGACGCTGACAATCATTAGTGGCATAAACATCGTATAACCACCTGTCAGTTCTGCAATCAGGAACACACCCGTCAACGGGGCATGCATCACACCCGACATCACACCAGCCATCCCCAGCAGAGCGAAGTTCTTCTCCGGCACATAGACACCAATCTGGTTAATATTCCACAGACGGGAGAAGAGGAAGCCTGCAAAGCACCCGATGAACAGCGAGGGTGCAAACGTACCGCCGCAACCACCACCACCATTCGTGGCCGAAGTGGCGATCACCTTTGTCAGCAATACCAACGCTATAAAGGGTATCAGCATAACCCCCTGACCAGCAAACAAAGAATTGTCCAGAATCTGGTTCCAATCTGCTTCCGTCCGCCCGTTCAGCAAGAGGTTGATGCTGCTATAGCCCTCACCATAGAGAGCAGGGAACAAGAAGATGAGCAGACTCAGCACCGTACCGCCGATAGCCAGACGAACGTACGGTTTATCCTTGAAACGGGCAAACACATCCTCACAGGCACCCATCATCCGGATGAAATAGAGCGACACCAAACCGCAGGTGATGCCTAAGAGCACACAAGCCGGAATCCGCTGTACCGACCACATGCTGTCGAGGTGGAACGTAAACAGCGCCGCATCACCACTGAAGATATAGGTAAAGCAAGTGGCTGTCACACAAGAGACGAGGATTGGCAACAGGGCCGACATCGTCATGTCAATCATCAGCACCTCCAGCGTAAACACCAGTCCGGCTATCGGGGCCTTAAAGATGCCGGCGATAGCACCAGCCGCACCACAACCCACGAGCGTCATCAGCATCTTCCGATCCATGTGGAACAGTTTACCGAGGTTCGAACCAATGGCCGAACCTGTCAGCACGATAGGAGCCTCAGCTCCCACAGAACCACCGAAGCCGATGGTGATGGCCGAGGCAATAACCGATGACCAGCAGTTGTGGGACTTCAATCTCGACTTATTAGATGAGATGGCATAAAGGATACGGGTGATACCATGAGAGATATTGTCCTTGACGATATATCGGACGAACAAAGACGTCAGATAGATACCGACAACGGGATAAACCAGATAAAGCCAGTTGGCTCCAGTACGGTCGAAGGAACTGGTAAGCAGATATACAATCTGGTTGATGATCCAATGGAGCACAAAAGCCGCCACAGCCGCAAAGAAACCGACAATCAGCGCAAGGATGATCATAAACATCTTCTCGCTGATATGCTCCACCCGCCATTCGTGCAGCCGCTGAAGCCAGTTGGGGTGACTATCGTTTATTGCTTCCATTCTATTACTTTTGGCACGAATTTCACGAATTTACGCGAATTTATTTTCATTTTCGCGCGATTTGTCATTCGATTTATTTATTCGTGATAATTCGTGTAATTCGTGCCTTATAGATTCACTTCCTGATTATTTCTACTTCTCCGTTTTCTTTGAGTTTGATGATGCTCGACGGTGTGTGGGGCTTATGCTCCTGACGACGCGACCAACACACATAATCGACAGCCTCGATAATCCGAGGGTCGATGTCGCAGTAATTCTGCGCTGCAGGTTCTCCGCTGATATTCGCCGAGGTTGAGACGACGGCCTTCTGGAAACGATAGCAGAGTTCCTTAGAGAAGGGTTCGTTGGTGATGCGGATTCCCACGCTGCCATCATCGGCAATCAGATTCTCTGCCAGATTAATAGCGCCATCGAGGATGAGCGTTGTCGGCTTGGCATCGCTTTCTTTCAGGCTGTCGACAAGCTGCCATGCAACATCAGGAACAGTTCTGAAATAGCGTTGCATCCTTGCATCACTGTCCACCAGACAGATAAGCGCCTTCGAGTCATCACGCTGCTTGATGGCATACACCCGTTTCACAGCATCTACATTCGTGGCATCACAGCCGATGCCCCAGACAGTATCCGTCGGATAGAGGATGACCCCACCCTTCCGCATCGTCTCAACTGCCTTCTTGATATCTTCTTCTCTCGTCATCAGAATTCACTCGTAAAGTGGAACTTGATATGCTTGAAGTCCTCCTGCGCCATTGACAATACATAACCAGAGTCTGCGAGGAACACATCACGGCCCTCCTTGTCCTTGGCCATATACTGGTACTTGCGCTTCTTGAAGTTCTCCAACTCGGCGTCATCGTCACTCTCGATCCAACAGGCCTTATACAGATGAACGGGTTCCCAGCGGCACTTGGCATTGTACTCATTCTCTAAACGATACTGGATCACCTCAAACTGCAACTGGCCTACAGTGCCAATAATCTTACGGTTGTTGAACTGGTTGACGAACAACTGGGCCACACCCTCGTCCATCAGCTGGTCGATACCCTTCTGCAACTGCTTCGACTTCATCGGGTCATCGTTCTCGATATACTTGAACAACTCCGGTGAGAACGAAGGTAATCCACGGAAATGCAGTTGTTCCCCTTCCGTCAGGGTATCACCTATCTTAAATATACCACCCGTATCAGGCAGTCCTACGATATCTCCCGGCCACGCCTCATCGATGGTCGACTTGCGCTGGGCCATAAACTGCGTGGGTGAGGTGAAGCGCATTGTCTTCCCCTGCCGCACATGCAGATAGGGCTGGTTACGGCGAAACTGACCACTACACACCTTACAGAAGGCGACACACGAACGATGGTTGGGATCGATATTGGCTGTAATCTTGAAGATAAAGCCCGTAAACTTCGGTTCTTCGGGCTGCACGTCGCGCTCCTCGGCCTTCGTCGGACGAGGCGATGGGGCGATCTCCACAAAGCAGTTCAGCAGTTCCTGTACACCGAAATTGTTCAAAGCAGAACCAAAGAACACGGGTGCCACTTCAGCGTTTCTATATGTCTCAACGTCGAATTCGGGATAGACGCCATCGACGAGTTCCAAGTCCTCACGCAGTTTCTGAGCATCCTGCTCCCCTACCCGCTCGTCGAGTTCCGCGCTGTCGATATCCACCTCCACCTTCTCCGTCACGCGCTGCTTATCGGGAGTGAAGAGGTCAAGTTTCTGCTCATAGATATTATACACGCCCTTGAACTTCGCACCCTGATTGATGGGCCAAGACAGGGGACGCACGCTGATCTCCAGTTCCTGTTCGAGTTCGTCAAGCAGGTCAAAGGGATCACGCCCCTCACGGTCCATCTTGTTGATGAAGATGATGACGGGTGTCTTCCTCATGCGGCAGACGGTCATCAGTTTCCTGGTCTGTGTCTCCACACCCTTCGCGCCATCCACGACGATGATCGCTGAATCGACAGCCGTCAGCGTGCGGAAGGTATCCTCAGCAAAGTCCTGGTGACCCGGGGTGTCGAGGATATTCACTTTGTATTCAATGTCTGAGCCCTCGGGCTGGTAGTCGAACTCCATCACAGAGGTTGACACCGAGATACCACGCTGTTTCTCTATGTCCATCCAGTCAGAGGTAGCCGTCTTCTTGATCTTATTGTTCTTGACGGCACCGGCCACCTGTATCTGACCACCGAACAGCAGGAACTTCTCTGTCAGCGTCGTCTTACCGGCATCCGGGTGCGATATGATCGCAAATGTCCTTCTTCTATCTATCTCTTGATTCATAATTTTGCAATACACTCAGAGAGGCTTTCTTCCCAATAGGGCACCTCAATACCATAGGTCTGTTTGATTTTGGTCTTGTCGAGCACGGAGTAGTGCGGACGGGCGGCGGGCGTCGGATACTCTTCGGTGTGAAGAGGACGAACGTGACAGGTCGTGATACCGGCGATGCGATGGATGGCCTTTGTGAAGTCGTACCACGAGATGACGCCCTCGTTCGAGAAGTGATAGAGTCCGGGTTTCACGCCCTGATTGATGGCGGCAAAGATAGCCACAGCAAGGTCACGGGCATAAGTCGGCGTACCTATCTGATCGAAGATTACACCCAACTCTGGCTTCTCCTTGCCCAGACGGATCATCGTCTTCACAAAGTTGTTGCCGAAAGTGGAGTACAGCCACGCTGTACGGATAATCACCGACTGCTCACAGGCAGCCATCACAGCCTTCTCTCCGTCGAGTTTCGTCGAACCATAGACACTGTTCGGACACACAGGATCGGTCTCGACATACGGTGTATGGTTCGTGCCGTCGAACACGTAGTCCGTCGAAATCTGTATCATCCATCCACCACACTTGCCGACGGCTTCAGCCAAGTAACCTGGCGCCACAGCATTCAGCAGATGGCACAGTTCTTGATTCTCTTCCGCCTTGTCAACAGCGGTATAGGCAGCACAGTTCACGATGCCGTCAATATCATTCTCGCTCACGAACGCCTCAACGGCCTCTTGGTTGGTGATGTCCAGTTCTGCCACGTCCGTATTAAAATAGGTATGCTGGGGATTCACCTTCTCCAGCAACTGCATTTCATTTCCCAATTGGCCATTACAGCCCGTAATCAATATCTTCATACAACAACTATTTATTTTAACGACAACTATGACAACTAAGACAACTTCCAGAACCTTTCCAACTCCGCAGACGGCAGTTGCCGTCGTAGGTCATAGTTGTCATAGTTGTCCCAGTTGTCGTTATCATTAGCATTATCTTGTTTTCTTATTCAAACTTCAATCCTTCTGCCTTATCTTTGTGATAATAGTCGCTGAGCATGCCGATGAAAGTGGAAATCTCTTTCACGGCGTGGGCTGTCTCAGGCGAGACATTCTTCTTTTGCAGACGCAGCAGCATCACACCGTAAAGCGAGTTGAAACACGTCTCAATCTCATTCTCTTCCTTGTTTGCCCCATGGTTGCGCAGTTCCACAATGAACGGCAGAACCTTGTAGTACGCCGTGTTGTAAAACGGGAACTTCGGCGACTGCAGCAACTGTTCATGCAACTCAATCAGCATCTGCATCGTCACCTTGTTGATCTGCAGGTGTCCCCTTTCCCGGCAGCCCTCCTGGTTCATCATCCTAATAAGATTCCCGAACCAGTCGACCTCTTCCTCTTTCTGTTCTTCCGTATATTCAAAGCGGCTGACATACTCGTCGCGGATTCTTCTCAGCGAGCAGTCGAACGCCCGTATTGTGTCCTCCACCTGCCACATATACAACAGATATTCTGCGATATTCTTCTTTCTTAATTCCTGTGCTACAAACATATTTCGAGTTTTCTATGTTGTCATAGTTGTCGTCAGAAAAAGCGAATTAGGTTGGTCGTCAGGCCCAAGAGCATCAAGACGGAACCGATGACCACAGCCCCACCGATAATCTGATTGATGATGCGGATTCCTGCCGTGTCGAACTTCGTACGGATGCGGTCCACCAGCCACGTCAGTCCCCACCACCATAACAAGGCGCCGCCCACGATGCTGGCAAAGCCCACGAGCATCTCGAACGGATGGTCGGGCAACACGAAGGCGAACTGGGCATAAAGGGCCAGGAAGAGAAAGATAATCAGCGGATTGGAGAACGTCACGAGGAATGCCGTCCACGTGTTATACCACAGCGTTCCCTTCTGTTGTCCTGATTGGTGCATCTTCCTCGTCGGGTCAGACTTATAAGTGTACAGGCCAAAGCACAACAGCATGATACTACCGCCCATCTGCAGATAGAAACGGTTCTGGTCGTTGTTGATCAAGTCCATCACGAACGACATACCGAAGCCTGCGAAGCCCGCATAAAGGATGTCGCTGACGGCAGCCCCCACACCGGTGGCCATACCATACCAACGTCCCTTGTTCAGCGTTCGCTGCACACAAAGGATGCCGACGGGTCCCATCGGAGCACTGGCAATCATCCCGATCATCATCCCCTTGAAGATGAAATCCAATATATTAATAGGTATATGTATCGGCATATCGAGTGCAAAGGTACAAAAATATATCGAAACGTCCAACCAAAATAACAATTAACAATTAACATTTAACATTTAGTTTCCGCTAACTATGATATCAGAGGTCGTTCTTTTGGTTATCGGAAAGCATTCTAATATTGGGGAAAAGTTTAAATGTTAAATCTCATATATTGTTTTGCTCAATTCAAAGATAATTTGTAACTTTGTACCCAAATAATGAATTATAAACATAAAAACCATCAAAATGAACGAACAAAATGCAGCAATCAAGCCATACGTCATCGGCTTGGACTTAGGAGGAACGAACTCCGTTTTCGGCATCGTGGATGCCCGTGGTGAGATCAAGGCAACGACAGCCATCAAGACCGGCACCTACGAAAAAGTGGAAGACTATGTGGACGCCTGTGTTGAGGCACTGCAGGTAATCATCGACCAGGTAGGCGGCATCGAGAAAATCAAAGCCATGGGTATAGGCGCTCCCAACGGTAATTATTATAATGGTACGATTGAGTTCGCCCCGAATCTCTCTTGGGCAAAGAATGGCGTAGTGCCTTTGGCCAAACTGTTCAGCGAGCGTTTGAACAACATTCCCGTCGCCCTGACCAACGACGCCACCGCGGCATGAAGAACTTTATCGTCATCACCCTCGGTACGGGTGTCGGCTCTGGTATCGTTGTGAACGGCCAACTTCTTTATGGACATGACGGCTTCGCCGGAGAGTTGGGTCACGTCACGATGGTTCGTGGTGCTGAGGGACGCAGTTGTGGCTGCGGACGTACTGGTTGTCTGGAGGCTTATTGCTCCGCAACTGGTGTTGCCCGTACGGCCCGCGAACTGCTGGCCAAGACTGACCGTCCGTCACTGCTCCGTGATATGGATCCGGAGAAAATTACCTCTCTCGACGTGTCTATTGCAGCAGGCAAGGGCGACGAACTTGCCAAGGAAATTTATGAGTTCACAGGTAAGATGCTCGGTGAGGCTTGTGCCGACTTCGCAGCCTTCTCTTCGCCTGAGGCGTTCATCTTCTTCGGCGGCATGGTGAAGGCCGGCGAACTGATTATGAAGCCAATTCGCGAAGCCTACAATGCCCACGTCATGAACATCTTCAAGAACAAGGCTCAGTTCCTGGTAAGTGGTCTCGACGGTGCCTCTGCTGCCGTACTCGGCGCTTCGGCTATCGGTTGGGAGATCCAGTAAATAACGATTAAAGATAACGTTTACGTTATTTTTCCAACGATTTAGTTCGTAGTTTCGCAAATTTTACGTAACTTTGTGCGCAAAAAGTGAGACTACGAACTAAAAGCATAACAAAATGAAGAAAAAATCCCTTTGGCTCGTACTTTGTCTGTTATTCTCCACTTTGGCAACCGCTCAAGGCTGGGACGAGGCGATGTACAAGCAGATCGAGAAGAGCATCCGAGAACCACAGTTCGCGGACAAAGTGTACATAATCACCAAGTTTGGAGCAACGCCCGACAATCAGGCCAGTTCTAAACTGCCGGCCAAAGAGAAAGCCATCAAGAACCAGAAGGCCATCCAGAAGGCTATCGATCAGTGTTCAAAAAGAGGTGGTGGTCGCGTGGTAGTGCCTGCGGGTTGCAAGTTCCTCACAGGAGCCATTACACTTAAAAGCGGCGTCAACCTCGAAGTGCAAGAGAACGCAGTACTGGAGTTTGTTTTTGAGCCAGACCTATATCCCATCGTGGAAACCTCATGGGAGGGACTGGAGTGTTTCAATCTCTCACCCTGTGTCTATGCCTTCAAGGCAAAGGACATCGCCATTACAGGAAAGGGTACCATCGACGGCGGAGGCTCCAATGAAACCTGGTGGCCCTGGAATGGCAATCCCCGTTTTGGTTGGAAGGAGGGTATGATCAGTCAGCGCAAGGAGGCTCGCCCCCGTCTACTGAAGAACGGTGAGGACGGAATCCCTATGTATAATGAGAAAGGTGAACGTTCGCCCGAGCGAGTATTCGGTCCGAAAGACGGTTTGCGCCCTCAACTTGTCAGTTTTAATAAGTGCGAAGGTATTCTGTTGGAGGATGTCACGCTGCTGCGTTCGCCATTCTGGGTGATTCATCCCCTGCACTCTACCGATATCACCGTCCGTAGGGTAAAGATGATTAACGACGGTCCCAATGGTGACGGCTGCGACCCCGAATGCTGTGACCGCGTGCTTATAGAAGATTGTTTCTTTAATACCGGTGATGACTGTATCGCCATCAAGAGCGGAAGAAACCGTGACGGTCGTGAGCGCAACATGCCGTCGAAAAACATCATCATCCGCAACTGCGAGATGAAGAACGGACATGGCGGCGTAGTCATCGGCTCAGAGATATCAGGCGGCTGCCAGAATGTGTTTGCTCACGACTGCGTAATGGATTCTCCCGAACTGGAACGTGTACTACGTATCAAGACAAACTCCTGTCGTGGGGGTATCATCGAGAACATCAACATGAAGGATATCAAGGTAGGTGTTTGCAAAGAGAGCGTACTGAAGATCAACCTCGACTACGAGCATAATGAGGTGTGCTGTCGTGGCAACTACCCTACTGTGCGCAATGTCTATATGGAGAACGTCACCAGCGAGAATTCGAAGTATGGTGTACAAATCATTGGACTGGATGAGGACACCTACGTTTATGATGTAAAGGTGAAGAATTGCAAGTTCAATGGTGTAAAGTCAGGCAACTTTTCTTCGGGCAAGACTCGCAACATCACTTTCGAGAATCTCTTCCTAAACGGCAGTTTGGTATTACAGGAGATGCCATACAAGCACTATAGCGAGTGGCTCACCTACTCGGAGATGAAGCGTGTTCCGAAGAGTTATCTTCTTGACTTCTCTACAAAACCCAAATGGAGTTATGTGATGGGCATTGAACTGGAAGGAATGCTCGACACCTATTTTAGATATGGGGGTGAGGACATCCGTCAGTACTGCCAGGAGTATACCGACACGATGATCAATGCCATGGGTGACATCCGTGGCTATGACATCCTGGATTATAACCTCGACAATATCCGCACAGGCCATTTCGTGACTCGTATGTATCAGAAGTGGCCTGAGGCCAAGAATCTAATGGCTATGAAGACGATGATGAAGCAGTTGGAGAACCAGCCGCGCACTATTGCCGACAAGGTATTCTGGCATAAGGCCATCTATGCCTATCAAGTATGGTTAGACGGTATCTTCATGGGGTTGCCCTATCGAGTTCTTACGGTTCCTATTACCACTTCGGCTAAAGATGCCAAAAAGGGTGCCATCACCAGAATCTACGACGATGCCGTAAACCAACTGAAGATTACCTATCAGCGGACACTCGACCCGAACACCAATCTGAATCGTCATGCCTATGACGAAACACGTAACGCATTCTGGGCTGATAAGGAAACTGGTCTCTCACAGCACTGTTGGGGTCGTGCTCAGGGATGGTACACGATGGCACTCATCGAAGTGCTCGATGCACTGCCAGAGGACTATGGCCGCCGTTCTGAAGTCATCGAACTCTTGGTGAAAGATTTCGACGCAATCCTCAAATGGCAGGACAAGGAGACAGGAGTATGGTATCAGGTAATGGATAGTCCTGGCCGTGAAGGCAATTATCTTGAATCTACCTGTTCTGCGATGTTTACTTACGCTCTGTTGAAGGCTTACCGAAAAGGTTATGTAGGTGCTAAATACCGCGATGCCGGCATAAAGGCATACAAAGGCATCATCAACAACTTTATCCGTGTAAATGCCGATAAGACTATCTCACTCACCAACTGTTGTGCAGTTGCAGGCCTTGGCCCGGCTGCAACACCAGAAGTTATCGCTGCCATGAAGAAGGTGAATCCCAAAGGCAGCGTCAACGAGAACAGAAGGCGCGACGGAGGTTATGACTATTATCTCTCCGAACCGATCCGAGACAATGACGCCAAAGGTGTCGGCCCGTTCATCTGGGCTTCGCTCGAAATGGAGGCATTAGGCTACGACACAGAGAATACGACGGCTGCCATCGACAGGCAAGCCGTCGTCACTCGTAACAATCCTGTCATCACCGAGGCCGATCCCCTCGCTTCACTGACTGTCGGCAACGGCCACTTCGCCACAACCGTCGACATCACAGGACTGCAGTCGTTCCCTTTTGAATACGGGGCAGGTGTGCCCCTGACAGCCATGTCCGATTGGGGATGGCATAAGTTCGAAAACACCAACGGCCTGACACCTGCCGAAAGCGAGAAGAGTTTCAATCTGGGTCACGGCCACCCCGAGGTGTACGCCGTAGAATACAAACAAGGCGGTCGCAACCAGCAGGCCACGGAGTATTTTCGTGCGAATCCCCACCGTCTGAACCTTGGCACCATAGGCCTCGATCTCAAGGATGCCAACGGCACCCTACTCCCCCTATCTTCCCTAACTGGCCCTAAACAATCTCTCCATCTCTGGGATGGCGAGATTAATTCCTCTTTCAAAGCCGACGGCGTAGCGGTAGATGTCACGACGGGGGTTCATCCTTCGAAGGATGCGCTCTATGCCAGAATCCAAAGTAATCTATTCAGAGACCGTAGGGCAACAGTGTCCCTTCGGTTTTCATATCCTACAGGAAAGCACTCAGACGACGCCAATGACTGGAGAAAGCCTGAGAGACATCAGTCAGTCATCATCGCCCAAGACGAGCATTCGGCCATCATCGAGCGAATACTTGACAGCACCAAATACTTTGTATTGTTGCAATGGGAAGGCCAAGCAAATCTTCAAGAATGCGACCGTCATCACTTCGAACTCAGCACAGCAGATAACGTGCTGACCTTCTCTGCCGAGTATTTCCCAGAGAGTCCTCAGGCCCCATACTCATCTTTCGAATACGATCAATATCACAAGGCCACCCAACGCCACTGGCATCAGTGGTGGGGAAAAGGGGCCTTCACAGACTTCTCACAGTGTAAAGACCCACGAGCCCAGGAACTGGAGCGTCGCGTCGTGCTTTCCCAATACCTCACACAGGTCAACTGCGCCAACAGCATTCCCCCACAGGAGACAGGCCTTACCTATAATTCCTGGTTCGGCCGTCCGCATCTTGAGATGACGTGGTGGCATGCCGTTGACTTCGTTCTATGGAATCGGCCTGAGGTGTTAGAGCAGATGCTCAAGTGGTATAACGAGACAGCCTACCCCGTGGCCCGTCAGATAGCAGAGCGACAAGGATTCAAGGGCGTGCGTTGGATGAAGATGACCGACCCTTGGGCTGGCGAGGCTCCCTCGAATATCGGCTCTTTCCTTATCTGGCAACAGCCGCATTACATCTACTTTGCCGAAGAGATGTATCGTGCCAATCCCTCTGTCGAGACACTTCAGAGATACGGAGAGATGGTTGAATCAACAGCAACGTTCATGGCCGATTTCGCCCGTTACGACAAGAATACGGGTCGTTACAATCTCAAGGGATCCACCGCCATGCAGGAGAGCATGTCAAAGGACTTCAGTTATAATCACCCCTTCGAACTGGCATTTTGGCAATATGGCCTCAGCATCGCCAATCTATGGCGCGAACGACATGGCCAGGAGCGTCATGCCCAGTGGGATCACATCCTCAGCAACCTTTCTCCCCTCCCCGAACAGAACGGCATCTATACCGCTGGTATGCCGATGCCCACTGCCTCCACAGAGACATTTGCCGAGAAAAGTCGCAGTGACCATCCTGCAGTCCTCGGAGCCTGTGGCATGCTACCAAGCGGAAAAATGCCTTACACCTTATTATATAATAAAGAGAAGATGAAACAAGCCCTCAACTGGGTGATTCAGAACTGGAACTGGCAGAGTACCTGGGGCTGGGACTACGGTATGATAGCCATGGCTGCCGCACGTCTCGGAGAGCCGGAGACCGCCCTTAATGCCCTTCTCATCGACACCCAGAAGAACACCTATCTTAAGAACGGCCATAACTTCCAGACCGCAGATCGTCTGCGCTGCTATCTCCCCGGCAATGGGGCTCTGCTTTCTGCCGTCGCCATGATGTGTGCAGGCTGGGATGGCTGTCAGGAACCGCTCAATCCCGGTTTCCCGAAAGACGGGCAATGGGATGTACGCTGGGAAGGACTTCAAAGAATGCAATAAAAGACAATAAACAATAGACAAATGAGAAAGAAGAGTAATTTCCTTTGGGCGATGCTGATCGCTATCTGCCCGATACCATTCTCTGCTTGCAGCAGTGTCGACAACCCTGTTGCCATCATCGATCCTGATCCGACGCCAACACCGGAACCGGAAGAAGAGATAACTGAGATCATCGCCCCGGCCTTCCCTGGAGCCGAAGGACATGGACGTTATGTCACTGGTGGCCGTGGCGGAGAAGTGCGTCATGTCACCAACCTCAATGACAAAGGTGAGGGCTCGTTGCGGGCTGCTGTCAATGGAAGCAATAAGAAGATAGTGGTCTTCGACATCTCCGGTATCATCGCACTGGAGTCTGACCTGGTCATCGGTGCTAATACCACAATAGAGGGGCAGACGGCTCCTGCCCCAGGTATTACAGTGAGATACCGGACAGTCAGGCCAAGCGACAACAACATCATCCGCTTCCTCCGTATCCGTCGTGGCGAGGAAAAAGATGTAAACGATGGCGCTGACGCCACTTGGCAGCGACAGAAAGACGGTATCGTGCTAGACCACTGTTCCTTCAGTTGGAGCATCGACGAGATTGCCTCGTTCTACGACAACCAGCACTTCACCATGCAGTGGTGTACGCTCGGTGAGGCCCTTGCCAATCCAGGACATAGCAAGGGCGAACACAGTTATGGTGGAATCTGGGGCGGTAAGGGTGCATCCTTCCACCACAATTTCCTCTGTCACATGCAGAACCGTGTGCCCCGTTTCTGTGGTGCACGCTACAACTGGGACAAGTACGACACAGAGAAATATGCCAATAGTATTCAGGCTGAGATTGTAGACTTCCGTAACTGTGTGATGTACAACTGGGGCGGAGGAAATGGCTGTTATGGCGGTACTGGTGGCGGTAACATCAATATTGTAAACAACTACTACAAGGCCGGTCCTGCTACAAACAACAAGACTCGTGTCACACAGATTTCCGTGGCGACATCCAGTAATGCGTCTGGTTCAGACTTCATGGGGTATTGTTCTCGGTATTATATCAACGGGAACTATGTGACTGCTGCTGGCAACAAGGCAGAAAACTATGATTGGCAGGGCGTTATCTATGATGCAGGCACATCCATCATCGATGGTGAACACTATATCCCTGACACCAAGCACATGTACGGCGAAAGTATAAAATACCGCAAGAACTCCAAGGATGAAGACTGCGTAATTATCAAACTCGACAATGAAGTAGAGACTGGTAAGGTGACCACCCACTCTGCCCAAAATGCTTACCAACAAGTCTTAACCTATGCAGGTGCCTCACTCTATCGTGACGATGTCGATGCTCGTTACATGAAAGAGGCTGCAGACGGCACGACTACCTATACAGGCTCTGCAGAGAAAACCGGTGACGGTAAAGCCATCGCCCACCGCCCTGGTATCATCGACTTTGTGAAAGATCAGGGTGAATACACGCTAGAGAGCAATGGCCGTCCTGACAATTTCGATACCGACAGCGACGGTATGCCCGATACATGGGAAACGGCCAACGGTCTTGATCCCCTATCCAACGATGCTGCAGAATATACACTTGACAAACATGGTTTCTATACCAACGTGGAGGTATATTGCAACAGCCTTGTGGAGGAAATCATGAAGGCTGAAAATGATAATGCAGATAGTCGGGTAGATGAATATTATCCAAGAATTAAATAACATAATCACATAAATTCTAAGAAAACATGTTAAAACTATCATTACAAAGAACTGTTTGTTTGTGGCTGTTATGCCTGCTCACAGGTTTCGTCAAGGCCCAGGATGTGACTGCTACCTGGAATTTCCAAGACGAAGAAACCATTTCGCAATTAATCGCAGCATCTGAAAGTACCGAGTCAGACACGATTAAGATCAATGGTATTGATTTTATTATCGAGGCTAACGGGAATAAGATTGAGGCTGCCCAAAGCGGAATTAAAACGGATGACGGTGTGACTTTTAAGGTTCAGGTCGAGAGCAATCTCGATATCGTTACTGTCAATGGCGGAGAGGATTTCGCCTATACTATTGGAGACATGGCTGCTGTCGAGGCTAATACGAATTATTCGCCAACAGAAACTGACGTAAATAACGGCTATGTGATGATTGTCAATAATGGTGGGAGCCTGTTAAGCATCAGCGCAGTTCAGAAAGAGAAGCCAAAACCTTTAGATCCACCCGCTCTCGATGCTCTGACCATCAATGGTACGAAATACGCAGTTGAGACACTATTCGGCCAAACTTATGAAGCAGAATTAGTAATCGACTTTGACGATGTAATGGTCAGCGCCAGCAACCCTGTCACTGCTATTGCTAAGACGGGAGCGATAGAGTCTATCACCTATGATGGTGACGACACAAAATGTACAGTCATCATTACCATGAGTTCCGAAGACATGCAGACAGTACAATATAAATTGAACATTAAACAGAAGCCCAGTGCTAAACTGACCTATTATGACAGCGACGGTATCACTGTGTTAGGTGAGTCACGCCGTGAGTTAGGTGCGATTATCGACCATTTTGATGTCAACTTCGATGCTGTCACAGTGGAAGAAGGTTATAAAATGCGCGGATGGTATCATGAACCAGACGGTGGATTAAGATACACCATTGGCGAAACTGTCAACACAAATATCAGTCTCTACGCCATTACGACAGCCATAGAAGAAGCCAGCACATCAGCCATTTATGATTTTAACCTGACCGACATCTATTTTGACCCAGCCAACCATGAGGCATTTAATCCTAAAGGTGATGGGTTTCATTGGTTCGACGATGTACATGGATGGGCTTTTAAAGACGGGAACCAGATTGACTTACTCGTGGGGCCAAAAGCCACTATAAGCATCAAGTTATGTCAGGAAAACGACAACGATACTATCCTCATCAAATCCGAAGCGGGCGATACGCTATCCATCCTCAAAACAGATGTTAAAGATGATGGAGATATCGTCAACTATATGTATAATGGTGAAGGGGGGACCATATCACTGTTTATTAAGACGTCTACCGAAGTAAAGATTCATGGTATCAGGATTATTAACACGGCTGAAACAAACTACACCAATATAGGTAATTGGTTTATTGTCAGCCCTGGTGATGCCAAGAGTTTTTTAGAAGTTGTCGACTTAGCCAACACGCTCAATTCTACCAAGAATACCGAGCGCCTTTATATTTTCCTGCCAAAAGGAACATATGACCTTGGGGATACTGTGGAAACAACAATCAGTGGACACAATATTTCCATTATTGGCGAGTCTCCAGACAGTACCATCATTGTCACCGCCCCAAATTATGATAATGAAGGGTTAGGCACTGCTGACTTATTAAAGAATACCTCGACCAATCTCTATCTACAAGATCTGACTCTGAAGAATGCGTTTGAGTATTACGAATCTGATTCACAAGGTGCTGCAGCATCGTTTAATGACTTAGGCAACTATACCATCGGAAAGAATGTCAGGATGCTGTCTTACGAAGGTACATATTACAGCATGAACAACAGGTTACAGTCATATTGGGACGAATGCGATTTCCATGGTACCACAGACTTCATCTGCGGTGGTGGAGACATACGTATTTTCAACTCTACTCTCTCTTTGGAGCCACGCTTCACTAATGGAGGCGGCACCCGCATGATTGTCGCACCTCGCACTCTGACACAGTTCGGTTATGTATTTGACAACTGTAAAGTAGTAGACCTCTCCGAAGGTAAAGGTGCGTGGAGTTTTGGACGTACATGGAGCAACCAGCCTATCGCCGTCTATTTGAACACCCAACTCGACGATAACGCCGAGAATACTCTTGTAGACACCCGCTGGACAGAAGAAGGTAGAACGAACACTGATCCGGAAGTGTTTGGCGAATACAACACGATGGATATCAACGGTGTAGACATAACACCTGAAACGAATACCATCAAGGTCAAATCTAGTTTCCAGACCATCCTTAATGCCAGTATGGCTTCCGCCTTCACATATGAAAAAATGTTCTCGGACAATGTTGAAAAGAAATGGGATCCCGCTAAGTTCACAGCACAGATAGCAGCGCCAGAAGATGCGCGATACGACAATGGCGTCATCACATGGACTGCTGTAGACGGAGCAACAATATACGCTTTGTTTATGAACAATACATTCCTCACAATGACGAATGAAACATCATACAACGTTGAAGTCAATCCCGATCTTGATCGGTTGTCTATCCGTTCTGCCAATGCGATGGGAGGATTCGGTCCAAAAGCCCATGTTGCAGGAACGACCGGCATTCAGACAGTCAAGAGGAATGCAGACAACGATATCATTTACAACCTCCAGGGTGTAAGAGTCAAGAAACCTGGTAAGGGTATTTATATCATCAACGGCAAAAAGACCATCGTGAAATAATACCCATTCTTTATTATTATAAATAAGGTGTAGGCGCATAGTCTACACCTTATTTCATGGTTACACGTTTTAACAATTTTGCAAACGTTTACGTGTAGATTTTAGCAAATATTGTGCATTTATTGCTCAAAACCAAGTAATTTTGCATCAGATATGTGCTATGGATGTGTTAAATAAAACAAATTTATAATAATAACTAATTCATAACTAATTATGCAAGGTAATTTTAAAGCGTTCCGCATCGCGCTGATGCTGGTACTAAGCCTTTTCGTTGGCACAGTATCTGCTCAGACGGTGACAGGAAATGTGGTCGATGAAACGGGCGAGGCCGTCATCGGCGCTACTGTAATGGAGAAAGGTACCAAGAATGCCACTGTGACTGACTTCGACGGTAACTTCACCATTAAGATGGACGGCGGCAAAGTGCTGACGATTTCATACATCGGTATGCAGTCGCAGGATGTTAATGTCGCAGGTAAGACAAACGTCAACGTCGTTTTAAAGGAAGATGCCACAACCCTTCAGGATGTAGTGGTCGTGGGTTACGGTACGATGAAGAAGCAGGACTTGACTGGTTCTGTATCATCCGTGAACACTGAGCAGTTGAATGCCAAAGGTGCTCCCTCTGTGCTGGGTAACCTGCAGGGTAGCAACCCTGGTGTAAACATCACCCAGACCTCTGGTCGTGGCGGCAGTTACAACATTGAAATTCGTGGTAGATCGTCCATCAACTCCGACACCACCCCACTCTATGTGGTTGACGGAGTAATGTGTGATGACATTGACTGGCTGAACCCACAGGACATTGAGCGTATTGATATTCTGAAGGATGCTTCTTCTACCGCAATCTATGGTAGCCGTGCAACGGCTGGTGTCGTGATGGTAACCACTAAGGGCGGTACTACCGTGAAGCACGACCAGAAGCCAACCATCAGCTACGACGGTTACTACGGCTGGTCAAAGACTGCCCGTATGCCGGAGTTCATGACTGGACAGGAGTTCTATGACTTCCGTTTCATGAAGTTCCTCACCTATGGTGGAAACATGGCAACAGCCACTACAAACATGGCATCTCATCCTGTCTATCAACTTGCAGGATCCACCATGGAACAGTGTCTGTTGCGTGAGACCACTGGTTCTGGCGCATACCGTATGAAAGAAATGCTCGCCAGCGGTAACACTTATGACTGGCCTGGCATGGTGACTCAGAACGGTAGTCAGCAGAACCACTATCTGGCCGTTAGCGGCGGTAGTGAGTCTATCGCCTATCACATTGGTGTTGGTTACAACGGCGAGAAAGGTATCTACAAAGGCGATAAGTCTGACCGTATCAACTTCAAGGGTAGTATTGATGCTAAGATCAACAAAGTCATCAGTGCAGGATTCAGTTTTAATGGTGCCCGCATCGAGCAAGATTATGCCAACGACGCTGCCATCCAGAGCGCATACCGCATGAATCCCTATATGACTCCATATAATGCAGAAGGAAAAGCCAACGCAAAACCTGGTAACTACCAGGCTTTGAATACGGCCTCCTACCAATTCTCTGATCAGGCTAACCCTTTGCTCGTGATGCAGAGTACGAGCAAACAGCGTGAGACATGGCGCGTTTTGGGTAATTTCTATGTGAAGTTCGACATCATCAAGGGCCTTGACTTCAAGACCACCTTCTCTCCCAGCTACACGAACTACCGTCAGGGTTATTTCGAGGGTTATAAGGATGAAGACGGCAACTTCTACGATACCAGTCTTTCTACCAACGCAGCTAATATCACGAATAGCCGCAGTTTCTCCTGGACCTGGGATAACATTCTCAACTACAACACCACCATTGCCAACGATCACAGCATCGGTGCTATGCTTCTGTTCTCACAGCAGGCTTCCAACTCAGAGAAGACCTATTGGGCAGCAACTGAAGTGATGGAGAACACCGATTGGTGGAACATGGGCACTGGTACCTACAATGCTGACGACTCTTACACATCATATTCAGAGAATAGCATGACCTCTTACGCTCTGCGTCTGAACTACAGCTATAAGAGCCGTTATCTGCTGACAGCCACCGTTCGTCGTGATGGTAGCTCGAAGTTCACCAAGGACAACCGCTGGGGTACATTCCCCTCTGTAGCAGCAGCTTGGCGTATCTCTGAGGAGGATTTCATGCAGAAGATCAACTGGCTCAGCAACTTGAAGCTCCGCCTCTCTTACGGTGTGACTGGTAACAATGACGGTATTGGCAACTATGCTACCCAGCAGACAGTTTCCAGCCCCATATATTATCCGTTCGGAAGCACCTATAGCACAGGTTACTCCGCTTCGAGCATCGTCAATAAGGATCTGAAGTGGGAGACCTCTACCGAGTACAACGCCGGTGTAGACTTCGGTTTCTTCGGCGGCCGCATCAACGGTAGCATCGACGTGTACCAGAAGACCTCTAAGGATCTGCTCTATGAGGTGGCACTGCCACTTGAATCAGGTGGTGGCACAATGGTGACCAACATCGGCTCTGTTCGCAACACTGGTATTGAGATTGCTCTGACCACCATCAACGTGGAGAACAAGGACTGGCACTGGGAGACCACCTTCACCTTCGCTGCTAATAAGAATAAGGTACGTGAGATCAACGGTACGGGTGATAAAGTGCTCAGCTCTGGTATTACCACCGGTAGCTTGTTCATCGGTTCTTCTGTCAACAACACCTACGCTTACGAATGGGGTGGCATCGTTTCTGACCGCGACATGATTGTTCCCGACAATCAGGCAGCCAAGAACGCTGGCCTTAAGCCCGGCACCACCATGAAGGAGTACGACTACTTCTACCAAGCCTATGGTCTGACAGAGGGACAGCCCTGGATTATCGACCAGAACGGTGACGGTACCCTGAATGAAGAAGACCGCGTGATCAAGAGTATGGATCCTGACTGGACGGGTAGCTTCACCTCTAACCTCACCTGGAAGAACTGGGACTTCTCATTCTCCCTCTATGCTAAGGTCGGTTATAAGGTGTACTCTTCTTTCCTGACCAGCAACATCCTCGACCTCAGTGACCGTGGTCGTCAGAAGTTGGCAATGGACTGGTACATCCCCGCTGGTACGCTGATTGACTGCGACGGCGTGAATGAGGATGGTACTTATATCAACCCGAAGTATCAGGAGACCACCCACTACGGTGAGTATCCTTTCCCCAACAACGGTGGTAGCAGTGGTGGCGTAGGCCGTCAGTCTGCTGAGTGGAACATCGCCAAGGGTATCTCTAACGCTTCATTCATGAAGGTGAAGAACATTACTTTAGGCTACACGTTCGATAAGAGCATTCTCAACAAGTTCGGCTGCAAGCACCTCCGTCTCTATGCAACGGTCACCAACCCGTTCGTCTTCACCAGCTACAAGGGCTTCGATCCTGAGTGGGCTAACGCCGGTGTCAAGCAGGATGGTCCGAGCACCATCAACTATCAGGTTGGCGCAAGCATTAAATTCTAAATTGATAATTAATAATTGATAATTGACAATTATGAAAAAGAATATATATTTATCAGTGATTGCCGCCCTCTTCGCAGGTTTCACACTCACGGCCTGCAGCGACTTCCTGGAAGCCGAGAACAAGACGGCAGGCGGACAGACGGCAGATGATGTCTTCGGAAAGGATGCCACATCACTCCTGACCGCAGCATATAGCAGCCTGAAATCATACGGATTCAGCACAGATCTTTTCTGCAGAGGCACCGACCTCTATATCCATACCCGTGGTAAGGCTGTGTCTGACTTCGACACCTATACTTTCTCGGCTGAGAACAACACCATCAAGAGTCTGTACGCTAACCTGTATAGAACCATCAATCTGGCCAATGGCGTCATCTTCTACGCAGGAGCCGACTCACAGTTAGGTCAGGAAGCACGCTTCCTCCGCAACTACGGCTACTACATGCTGACCCAGCATTTCGGCGGTGTGCCCTACGTTACGGAATATATCAACAGCGCAGAGACCAACTATCCACGCACCCCGCTTAACGAGGTCTATAGTGCTATGATTGAGGATCTGAGCAGCCTCTACAACAGTTCATCACTGGCAGCCCAGAGTCATGAGGGCAAGGCCAGCAAGCAGGCTGTGGCCGCTCTGCTCGCCAAGGTTTACCTGGCAGCAGGCTGGGATCTGGACACCACTCTGGGCAGTGCTTCAGAGGGTTCCTACACCGTCAATGGTACCAACAACTTCACTCAGGCAGCCTCTTGGGCAGAGAAAGCTATCAACGGCGTGAGCCTGACCATGTCGTTCGAGGACAAGTGGTCACCATTCAACGAGGGTAACTCTGAGGAGATCTTCTCCATTCAGTATGACCGTGCCGGCTATCCTGGCGACATCATCAGTGGCGGTCACTCCATGCACGGCAACTTCGGCGGTTACTATGGAGCCTACGATGCAAGCGGCATCAAGGGCGTCAGCTCTGATGACTGCCAGTCGGAGAAGAGCATGTATCTCTTCGAGAAGGGTGACAACCGCTATGACGCCACCTATATGATGGTCATGTACAACTCTACCAAGGATGCCAGTGGCCAGCCCGCTTGGGGAACTGAGGGATATTACGCTTATTACAACGCAAAGGATAAGCTTGCTACGATGCCCATCTGTAAGGTCTACTTCCCCTACTATTACACAGAGGCAGAAGTGGAGGCTTGGATGGCAGAGCACGAGAGCCAGCTCATCGCCGACAAGGATAAGTACGCCAACGCTGATGTCCGCATCAATCTGCTGACCTTGCCTTCAGTGACCACATGGGTTTACGCTCAGGATGCAAACGGCAATGTCAAACTTCAGAAGTCAAAGGTGGCCATCGACGACTACAACATCCAGACAAGCAATGGTGCCTGTGTAAAGAAGTTCGACGACGCAGCTGCCGACTTTACCAATGAGGACAACAACTATCGTGACATCGTCTTGTTCCACGTCAGCGATATGTACCTGGTTGCTGCAGAGGCCTACCTGATGGCAGGTCAGACACAGCAGGCTCTGGATAAGATCAATGCCGTTCGTGGCCGTGCCGGTCTTCCCGCTCTGGCTTCCTTCAGTGCATACCAGCCTGAATACTCTACTTCTGGCAGCTTCACCATCAAGGACATCGACCTCATTCTCGATGAGCGTGCCCGTGAGCTCTATGCCGAAGGCCACCGCTGGATGGACCTCCGCCGCACAAAGCAGTTGGTTCGCTACAACGTAGAGTTCAGCGAATATGTCGCTAACGAAGCTGCTATGGCTAACAACAAGGGAGAGGTCAAGTGGTATCGCCCAATTCCAGCCAATGAGATCAGTGCCAACACTGGTATTAGTATTGAAGACCAGAATCCTGGATATTAATATGATTGATAATTGATAATTGATAATTGAAGATTTAATTATGAAAAGATTTATATATTCAGTCGTTGCTATGCTCGCCCTTAGTTGCACTTTCATAGCTTGTGGCGATGACAATGATGATCCCAGCATCAACTACGACAAGACAGCAGCCCAAGGTTCTGCAGGCACCTACAGCGGCACATGGACCCGTACTGGCGATGCCGGAACAGAGACCTTTAGCGGTACTGTAACGCTTTCAGCAGGTAATGGAGCCAATGTGACCAGCGTCACCTTCTCCTGCCCAGAGACTAATCTTGAGGCTACCTCTGTAGCCAATGTGTGGCATGCCAACTACGGCTACCAGTTTGTCAACCAGACGCTCAGCAATGAGAATGGACTTGGTGCCACCTTTGCCGGAAGGATTGACGAAAGCGGAGCACTGAACACTTCGTTCACCGTTAGCCAGAGAGTTGGTAGACAGAACATTGAATATGGGTACGAGTTTTTAGGCAAGAAATAGGATAACAGTATAAAAAGGAGGGAAGCAACGCGCTTGCTACCCCTCCTTTTATATTCTTTTAAACAAAAAAATGTCTAAATCCTTGCATAGTTCAAAATAAAGCAATATCTTTGCATCGGAATTAAACCCCTTTATACTAATTATAAACTAAAATTTAAAATTTATGAAGAAAATTTTACTTAGTGCAGTTGCATTGTTTGCAACAATGACTGTCAATGCACAGGAAGTCGGTCAGATCACAACCGATGACCTCGTAAACAGAATTGGTCTGACAACAGACAAAGAAGAGAAGGACGGCAAAATGCAGTCTATCAAGATTGACGTTGCTGCTGGTACCATGTTCTGTGAGTCTGCAAATGTTACCATGAGCGCAGCTTTCGATGATGGCTACTCTCCTGAAAGTGCCGCAGCTCCCAAGATTGACGACGCTAACTATGGCACCATTAAGATTGGCGATCTGACGATCGATGCCACACAGGGTGTTCAGGGTAACTCTAACCCAAAGGACGAGGCTGGTGCTAACCCCGCTTTGGCATCAACGGTTCCCGTTGGTCCTGCTGCTGTATTCCAGTTCGACGTGAAGAAGAACGGTTACCTGTATGTGTTCCACAAGGCTTCTTCAAACAAGAACTACATGGTTTACGAGAACAAGGCTCCCATGGGCTACATCTTCACGATGGCTACCGACGGCACCAAGGCTCTTCCCAAAGTGTTTGGTTACGAGCTCAAGGGTGAGGGTGAGTTCAACTATCTGCCCGAAGGCACTGCAGTTGCATGGCCTGAGAAGATCTACCTTGGTGAAGAGGCTGAGGATGTGAAGGTCAATGGCCTGAGCGTCATCAAGTTCCCCGTATTCGAAGGTTGTTCTTATTGGGTGAACGCTGGTGGTTCTAAGATCACATCTTGCGGTTACTACTTCGACGAGACTGGTGACGCCACTGTTACTATCGAGAATGGTGTCAGCGAAGCTATTACCATCCTTGACAAGGGTCAGATTCCTGGAGCAGAGCCTAAGCCTGTTGCTGAGCCTTGGAAGATTGAGGGCGCTGAAGGTGCTATGGAATATGATGGATCATGGAAAGGCAACTGGTGGAACCTGAACGAAGACATGAATGCAGATATCTCCGGTTATGATTACCTTTGGATTGACTACGATGGATTTGAGGGTGCTATTCAGTTCGGTATCTTCTACTCAGAGTGGCAGAAGACTGAGTCTTGGGGTGAAGTATGGTACACTGATCAGGTTGACCTGACTGACGCTGCTGGCGTTGTTGGTATCAAGATTGAGAAGACAAAGATCATCGAGACAGGTATTGGTGGTGTTGAAAGCGAGTACAAGGGCGACATCTATGCAAAGCACGCTCGTCAGGTATTCACCCAGGATAAGGGTAAGGCTTCTAAGATCAATATCAAGGGTATCTACCTTGGATCAGAGGCTGACTTCGAGGCTGCTAAAGCAGGTGGTTCTGCTATCAACTCTGTGAAGAAGGCTGCTAATGCTGACGACGCTATCTACAACATCGCTGGTCAGAAGGTGAATGCTTCTTACAAGGGTCTGGTTATCAAGAACGGCAAGAAGTACATCCAGAAGTAATCCGCTACTTAT
>ONPM01000097.1 GCA_900319715.1 uncultured Prevotella sp. | reverse complement strand
AGCCCAGATGGCCAAGGCCATGAAGACAGACGTGCGCGTGGTGACGCCACCACTGGGCGTGAAGAAGCAGACCTCGCCCGTCAAGTCGACGGTGATCCTAGGAGCCTTCCTCCTCGGACTGTTCCTGCCTGCCTGTTTCTTCTTTGTCCGCGAACGTAACCGCAAGCCATAAGGGCGCCCATGACATTCCTCATCGCAACGCTGATCATCCTCCTGCTGATCCTCTCGTGGAAATATATTTTGCGACTGGAGCCAGCAGGCGTGTTTGCCCTCATTTGGGTAGCATCGGTTCCGATGATCCTGTTGTTACAGGAATACATCGTGCTCAATCTCGAGGGTGTCCTGTTCATTGTCATAGGCGTTCTCACATTCCTGCTAGGCACCATCTTCTGCGACTATTACTACCACCCTGAAAAAGACAAGTCTACTGTGCTCACCTTTAAGAAGGGATGGGCTCTGCCGCTGGTGTGCGTGCTGCTTGTCTGTGCGATGGTCAACCCGCTTTATTCCATCATTCTTCATGGTTTTTCGCTTCAGGCTCTACTCGACATGCGCGAGGTGCTGGAGATGAACAAAGGCATATCAGAAGACCGTTATGCGGGAGCAGAATATTCAAACGTGCTCAACCAGTTCTTTCTCATATTCTGTTATGCAGCCCCTCTGTTTGGAGGTTTCTGCTACAGGCTGGTCGGAAAACTCACTAAAACCATCTGTGTGCTGACACTGATACCTGGTATGTTCATTGCGTTGACACAGTCGATGAAGATGGGCATGATCACAGGATTCATCCTCTGGTTTACAGGCTATCTCATCTGCTCCTATAGCTACGGCTTATCGCTAAAGATCAAGTTCCGGAGTCTTCTGTTTACCATACTCGGGCTTGCTGGCTTCTTCGGCATTTTGTTCATCTCGATGGTATTCAGGACAGGCGAAGTGAGTGAGAAGACGATTCTTGATATCGGCCAGAAGTTCTTTACCTACGCGTTAGGCCAGTTCCACTGCTTCGATATGTGGTACACCACCCATGAGCCAATGCCCTACGCCCTTGGCACGAAGACCTTCATGGGCATCTCGAATGTCCTCGGCCTTGAAGAGCGCACTCAGGGTGTCTATACGGAGTTCCACCAGATAGGCCAGAACGGCTACTATGGCATCTCGAACATATTTACCATCTTCCGCTCGCTGATTGAGGATTTCGGCGAGGCGGGCGCGCTATTGTTCATGTTCCTACTCGGAGTCCTCACCTGCATGGC
The DNA here is from genome assembly GCA_900319715.1 of uncultured Prevotella sp. GTDB lineage: Bacteria > Bacteroidota > Bacteroidia > Bacteroidales > Bacteroidaceae > Prevotella. The sequence goes on along the minus strand of ONPM01000097.1, from coordinate 14,323 downwards.
CTTGAAAAATCTGCTGTCGTGCCGTATGATATTCTTCAGTCAGGTCTGCGTCTCAGCGGCTTACGCCTATCTGATGTGGTCGTTTGCCACGTCGTTCTTTGCCTATACCAGCTATCTGGCCATGTTTTTCCTGGCCTACTTCCTGTTCCGGATGCTTCAAAAAGAGACAGCGCCATGTTGAAGATGATTAAAGCAAAACTCAGTTCCGGCATGGGCAAGGATGTTGTTTGGACATTCTCGCTGCAGATCACCATCATGCTCTGTTCGTTCGCCATTACGAAACTGTTGGCAAGCCGTCTGAGCATTGACGATTTCGGACAGTACAACGTCATCAAGCGTTCCGTACAGGTACTCTCGTTTGTGATGCTTGCAGGAGTGGGCATTGCCCTGCCCCGCTATATTCCCCTCTATCGTAACGCCACGCCGCCACGTCGCATCGCCCCGCTGCTGAATGCCTCCTTTATATATATAATAGGTGTATCGCTGGTGGTGTTCTTCGGCTGCATGATGTTCTCCACGCAGATGCAGGATGTCATCATCGGACAGAGTGGCAACCTTTCACTGCTGCTCATCGCCCTGGCCTATGCCTTCACGTTGGCGATAGCACAATATGCCTATGCCTACTATCGTGGCATCGGCAACTTCAAGTGGTACAACGGAGCGCAGTTGGCCGTACAACTGGCCATCGTACTGCCACTGGTGTTGTTACCTATACTGACGGTGGAAGGCGTCTTTGTATCATGGCTCATCATCACAGCCCTACTCGCGACTTGGTTCCTGGGTAGAGAACTGTGGCTCTTCACCAAGAGGGGCGACTCCTTCATGTCCGACACTCCCTTGAAGTCGCACCTCAATACCATCGTCAAATATTCCTCCGGCCGTCTGCTGGCAGACTTCTTCCTGTTCTCGCTGTCGGCCTTCCCGCTCATCTTTATTAGTAATGTGCAGGGCTTAGAGTCTACAGCCTATTATTCCGTCGGCATCACTTTCGTCACGATGGTCACACCGGTATTCTCCTTCATGGGCATCATCCTGTTGCCATTCGTGTCTGAATGTATCGCCAAGGGCGAGATGCAGGCTGCCAACCGATTTGTCAACCGTCTGGCACTGCTCTACGTGGGAGCCTCGCTTCTGATCACGTTGATACTCTATGCCTTCACCAGTTTACTCACGTGCCTGCTCTTTACCAGCAGCTACGTGGTCACAGCCGACCTCTCGCGCATCATGATTCTCGCTATCCTGCCCCAGGCCATCTATCTGCTCTATCGCAATCCCATCGATGCCGTCTCCGTCATCCCCTACAACACTATCATCCTCGGCATCTGTCTGGTTGTGATGATTGTCAGTTTCTCGCTTTCCACCACCCTCGCCCAATTCGCCTGGGCTTACTTAGCCGTCTCAGCTCTCCAGGGCCTGATGTCATGGCTCACGTGGAAACTCATCCGCAAGAAATAATCTATATATGCCTATAACAAAAAGAGTCCTTTCTGGAGCAACACTACTATTGCTGGTCATAGCAGCAGAGGCGAGAACCATCATTTACACCTCGCAAATAGGTGGTGTTAAAGGACTGGCTCAATACAGCAGCCTCTCTGATTGTACCGTGTTTTTTGATCTGGAGGAAGAGACCGATTACACCATTGTGCTGGCAAATGTTGAGAATGCCATATTCGACGGCATGCAGACCGCCCTTGTCTGCAAATCCACCCTATTCAGAATCGACGGTGGATGCAGGAACATCGAGATCTGTCACTTCAACGCTGAAGCCAAAAGCGGGTACACTCCCGACTTCCAGTGTATGACCAGTGCGAACAATGAGAAATTAAGAAAGAATATCGATATCCATGATAATCATCTACGCGGTTTCTCCATGGCCATCTCCTTAGGTGCCGACAACATCAGGCCGGGGAAAGGTGTCAAAAACAGTAAGGTATACAACAACCGGATTATCGGCACACTGGGTACTACCCCCGGCAAGGGGTATGGCATCCATCTTGCCAACGCGAGGAATTGTGAAGTCTACAACAACTATGTAGAGAACACCACGCGGCATGCCATCTACCATGCATGGGGTAAAAACAACCGGATCTGGGGTAACACCATCACCCACCATCGGATGCCCGTGGACTTCAGCCGTGAAAGCACAGGCATCATCAAGGGTGCCGTAGCCATATTCAGGGATTCGCAGGACGTGATTGTGGAAAACAACACTTTCATCGACAACTACAACGTGTCCATCCACGTTTACAGTTTCCCAGACCCTTCGTTTATGAACGAGGCACATTACGCCGACATGAACGGCATCATCATCAGGAACAATCATTTTGTCAACAATGGCATCCACTCTGTCAATACCGGCTCTTCAACGGTGGAAGTGGACTATCCGGCCGTCATGATAGGCTTCAACGCCTATAATCCTTATACAGCCCCCCATCAATACTTTATAAAAGATGTAACCATCTCCGGCAACAAATTTGAAAACCTGAACACCAACTGCCAGCAGTGTATTCGGATGTACGAATGTTCCTCACTGGACATTACGGACAATGAGTTTGTATTCTCGCATAGTTCAGACATCAGTAGTGGTAAGTTCTGGTATCTTATCTCCTTAGAGACTGATTTCAAGGCTTATACCTCCTTCAAAGCCAACATCGCCAGAAATACTGTCAACACACAGAATACGCATTCTACAATGGGTGTTTACGTTCTCAATGAGTTAGCCAATTTCAACAACTATCCCAGGAACAAGATTACAGTAAAAGACAATACTCTCGTCAACCAGCAAGGCACTGACGGGTTAAGATATAAACTGCAGCAATGAAACGGATAGTGACATATTTGATGGCGGTGCTGGTGCTGGGAGGATGCGTCAGTTCTGGGCGGAAAGCAGCAATGCGGGCGGGGCTTGACAGCATTAATGCCGTGAACCGCAGCGGACTGCCGTTCACCGTGGCAGACGTAAAACCCTACGTCGAATTTTTCGATGACCACGGCACACCCAACGACCGCCTGCTGGCCCACTACTTGCTGGGCCTTGCCTATTACGACCACGGTGAGGCCCCCATGGCCCTGCAGTGCTATCAGGAAGCCCTCGACTATGCCGACACCACCGCCACCGACTGCGACTATGCACAGTTGAGTAGGGTTTATGCACAGATGGGAGAGATTTTTTATGACCAAGGATTATATAGGCAGGAACTTTTATTTCAACAAAATGCCAAGAAATATGCATGGTTGGGCAAGGACACCCTTGCGGCACTGATCAACTATGAAAAGGAATATTTAGCCTATAGCAGATTGGGAAATACAGACTCTGTAATTTTCATCCTTGAAGACGTTGCAAAAAAATATGAGCAATATGGTTATCCTACTGATGCTGCAATAGCATTTGGAGCTATTCTTAGAACCCTTGTTGACAGAGGAGAGTACAAGAAAGCCAAGGACTATATGGACAGGTATGAGTCAGAATCGGGTCGTTTCAATCATAGAGGCGACATAGAGTCTGGCCGTGAAATCTTTTACAAGACCAAGGGACTTTATTACTTCTATAATAATATAGCGGACTCTGCCGAGTATTATTTCCGTAAGGAACTACGCGATGGCAAGGACTTTAATAACCAGAATGCAGCAGCAATGGGACTGGCTCTGCTCTATCATAGGTTGCACCAGCCCGATTCTGCATCGAAATATGCCATCTATGCATACGCCATGAACGACTCCATGTATGCCCAACAGGCCACAGAGACGGTTGAACGCATGCAGTCCATGTACGACTATTCCAGAAATCAGGAACTTGCCAAGAAGAAAACCAAAGAAGCACAACAAAATAGAGATAAATGGTTGCTCACCCTCACACTTTTCTTTGGATTTGTCGTAACAGTATCCGTTTGGGCATATAGAATTGTCCGTAAACGCAGAGAAGGGCTGGAATTGTATATGCAAAGTCTGGAAGAGTTGAAAGAACTGCGAATGGAAAAGGATGCGCTCTCGCAACATCAAGAAGAGTACAGCCAGATTCTATTGGAAAAAGACAAGAAGATAAAAGACATGGAGCAGAGGGTTGAGAAATACGGCAAACTGTTTTATTTCAAGATGGCCAATGCTGAACGGTGCCTTTTAGAATCGCCCACCTATAGGAAATATGAAAAGATGGCTATTCACGGCCAACGTCTTATGGAGGAGGATTGGACGAAACTAAGAGCATTAATCCTGGAGTTTCTTCCCGGTTTTGACGATTTCCTGGCTACCCATCTGCACGAAATGAAAACGCATGAGTGTCGTATCATCATGCTGCTTCGCCTCCACTTCAAAGCTGTAGATATTACAGGTATGATAGGTATGTCGAAGTCGCAAGTTTCCCAGTCATGTACTGAAATCATGCGTAAAATCTTCCATCGCAAAGGCAGTTCTAAAGAGCTTTCAGCAAAATTGAATAAAATATTTTAGACATACTTTTTCTTGAAAAGTGGGCTATTGGACTGATTTTCAAACTAATAGCCCTTTAAACTTTTACTAAACTTTGCAACGCGTTTTTTCTTGTAAGTTTGTTCTTTTTCTCATAATTTTGCAGACGAATTATTAACAAAAAACAAAAGTATTATGAAGAAAAAGCTATTTTTATTTGCTCTCAGTATTTTCATGATGAGTACAAGTGCTGGCAATCCTGGACAATGGCAAACGTTTTAACTAATTGTATCAATAATGGTACAATATTATCATATAATCATTCGTTAGTAGTATAAAAAATAGATAAAATGGGATTATCATTTAGCACTCGAAGGGCGGTAGCCCTGTTAGCGTTTAGCATGGCAGCAATTGCTTCATGGTCGCAGGTGTTCGAGCAGGACGGCATCAAATACCGCTATGAGTCGGAGAGCCTCTCAGTAGTCGTAGTCAGTGTTTTCGGGAAAGGCGACATCGTTGTGCCGCGTACGGTTGTGTACAACGAACAGGAACTGCCTGTAACAGGTATGATGTCAGAATGCTTCATGGATAATAAAGATGTCACCTCCGTCTGCTTGTATGAGAACATCAAGGAGATACCTATGTATGCCTTCACGGGCTGTTCATTGGAACGCATCGATCTCCCGGAGGGGCTTGAGACCATACGAAAACACGCCTTCGAAAATGCTGGCAACCTGAAAGAGGTCAAACTCCCCCAGTCGCTGAAAGTGATAGAGGAAAGCGCCTTCAGATATTCCGGTCTCTCCTCCCTGACATTGCCTGACAATATCCAGACCATAGGCGGTGAGGCTTTTGCATCCACCGCCATAGAAGAGGTATCCTTCCATTGTGCGGACGGAACGCTTCAGGACAACGTGTTCAACTTCTGCGAGCGGTTGCGAAGTGTCACTATCGAAGAGGGTACGACCAACATCCGTCCCAACTTTGCTGGATGCAAGTCTTTGGAAAGCCTGTATATTCCGGCCAGCGTCAGCCAGTTAGACTATTTTGCCTTAAACGGTGCAAGAAAAGAAGGAAACTATCTGACCAGCATACAGGTTGACCAGGGAAACAAGAAGTATGACTCTCGCGGAGATTGTAACGCCATTATCGAGACGGAGACGAACGCCCTGGTCTTTGCCTGTCCTGCCACCGTCATGCCAAAGGACATCAGGAGCATCAAGAGCTATGCCTTCTCGTCGGAAAAGCAGACAGAGATTCCCATTATCCCCAACGGTGTGGAGTATATCAGTGACCTGGCCTTTAACTGTCTCAATGAGATTCCGTCGCTTGTATTTGAAGACGGGGATAAGAACCTGACCCTTGCATACCATTTCAACGCACGCAATGATGACATTGGCTTTGCAGCCATCAACAGTCTATACCTTGGTAGGAATGCGACGTGGCAAGGTAATGGGGAAGAATGGGATGAGAATATCATGACAGTAGGAAAACTCATCCTCGGCAGTGGTGTCAGCAGGCTGACGTGTCAGGTCAACTTCAACACTGACGGTTTTTCCGTATATGCCTTGAGTGAAGAGCCACAGCCCCTGGATATAGAGTTCAGGAATGGTGACCAGATATTCTTCTATACTACGCTCTACGTACCAATAGGTTCGAAGGAGAAATACCTTCAGGCAGAGGGATGGAAGAAGTTCCTCAACATTGTGGAATATGATGCCACCAGCATTTCGTCAGTCAGTTCAGCCTCTGACAGCAAGGTGATTTACAATCTTAATGGCCGTCGCATTGCCTCACCCCAGAAGGGTATTTATATCCAAAACGGCAAGAAGTATTTTGCTAAATAGAAATTATTGATAGAAAGTCCTAATGATATACTGCATGGCCTCGTAGTTGCAGCGGCAGTAGAAACTGTGCTTCATCTGACCTGTTGAGGCATGTTCAGAGTCGCAGACCTTGATAGTAGGTACGTACTGCACTTTTAGACAGGCTTTCCAACACTGTTCTGCCAGATAAATCTCCTCACAGAACAGGAAAACGGGATAGTCCACCTTACCACAAGCCTCAAAGTATTTCTTTGTCAGGATGATAAATGAGCCGTGACCTGCATAAATCTGGCCTGCAGGATGACTTTCGAACTTCTTTTTTCTATAAAATGTACGGGTATAAAGCGCATCAAGGAAGGGGAACTGGTAGAAAGTCTTCAGTATCTGAAGCTTACGTAGAGAATAACGGCAGAGAATCTTCGGATTGCGGTCACGCTTCTCCAATTGTGACCATATCTGCGGCGCTATCCAGCCTGTATCCTCTGCACAGTCGTAATCAGCGAGCTGAAGGAAGAAATCCTCATCCATCGTCAGATCAACATTACTGATGACGCTATAGTCGTAGGCCGTTACGTCGACCTTCTCCATCAGTCGTTTGATAGCACCGAAGTAACCGGGATTGTCATCCTTCGTATTGCTGGCTACATAAGTATCCACACAGACCTTGTCACCAGCATTCTGGGCTGCACGCTTAATGGAAGCCAGATACTGGTTACACTCCTTATCGGAGTTATAGGTTACACAAAATATCGCAATTTTCATCTTGTTTCTTAGAAATCAGCCAATCATCATCACACAAAGACTGCGACGACCTGTGTGAGTAGAGTCGAAAGACACAAACTTGCCGTCGGCACTGACACGTGGATGAAGGTCGCACTTCCAATTATGGTCGTCGTCTGGGTTAACGAATTGTTTCAGACTCTTCACATCAGCCAGCAATGACACCTCATCCGTCTTGACGTTCACCTTCCACAGTTTGATATGACGATACTTATCTGGATAAGTATCCACAACAAACGTGTCGTCGTCAATAAAATGATGATGGCCGTCGGAATTTAGTTTCGGATAGCCACAACGTTTCCATTCCCGCATCGAAGGATCAGAAAAATAGACATGGGAATCAATATCCTCCATACGACAATAAGCCACAATGCCATTGCTCTGGTTCCATACATAATGCGACACCATGCCCGTCGTAGGAGATACATACAACTCATTCGTCTTCAGATTGCAGACAATCAGACGGGTACGCTGGAATGTGCCCTTATACCAACGATGCAGGAAAGCCACATAGCGTCCATCAGGAGAGAACTCAGTATGCGTCACAAAATGATATTTATCCGCCATATCCGCTACTGGCTGCAAGGCAGCAAGTTGCCTGAGACTGACAATCATCTGTCGTTCATTCTTTTGAAGGTCAATGAGATAGAGACCTGTGCTCTCTGGAATATACTCGTCAGAAAAAGATTCATCATCACTTACGGCATAACCATATCCAGGCATCTGGCGTTCCAAACGTCCATAACTGAAAGAGGTTGCCCACTTACCATCGGGACTAACCGTATCAATTGGCCAAGTAATCAGTCTGTGCTCACTGTCTCTAATTGAGGAAATTGTAGCATTCAGACCACCACCCTCACTGGTATTATAAATAATATGAGTTTCATCAAGCCATTGTAGACGACAGCCTTTGTGATAATTCCACGCATGGGTTTCACCCAACTTTTGCCATTCACTGTATTTCTCGCCTGACCAATAACCAACCTCGAGCACATCGTCTTTTGTCGGCATGCGCAAAGGAATGGTCAGACGGTTGCTCAGCAGGAGACGGTTGTCACGGCTGAAGGGCTTAACATCATGGAAGCCAAAGAAGCAGTCCTCAAGCACTATCGGGGGATTCGCAAACTGCGATTCGTAGTTGGGGAGCAGGTCGAAGAACCCTTGATAAATATTACGCAATGCGTCTTTCAATACATAGTTATTCTTGACGCGTCCGTATATAAATGCCTCGATTTTATTCATTTTTCGCAAATTTTGTGCAAAGATAAATGAACGTTCGAACAGTATCAATCATCTGCCCGCTTTTCAATGAAGAAAAGTTCATTGAACGGTGCATTCTGTCGATTCTGGAGCAGGACTATCCGCAGGATAAACTGGAGGTGCTCCTCATCGACGGCAGGAGTACTGACCATACCGCTGATATCGTGAGACGCTATGCTGAGAAACACCCCTTCATCAAGTTGCTTGACAACCCTGAGCGCGTGGTGCCATACGCCCTGAACAAGGGCCTGGAGGCCGCTACGGGCGAAGTGATCATGCGCATTGACGGGCATTGTACCTATCCGACGAACTACATCTCAGAACTGGTGAGATACCTCTATGAACTCGACGCCGACAACGTAGGTGGCGTGTGGAACACCCAGCCTGCGAAAGACACGGCCGTCTGCCACGCCATCGCCCTGGCTTCGAGCCATCCCTTCGGCGTAGGCGGTTCGATGCACAAGATCGGCGCCTCGAAGATCATGGAGACAGACACGGTGCCCTTCGGCTGCTACAAGAGAGAGGTGTTCGAGAAGACAGGACGCTTCGATACAGACCTCGTGCGTAATCAAGATGACGAGTTCAACGGGCGTCTGCAAAACCTCGGCGGTAAGATTTTCCTGATTCCACAAGTTATTATCAACTACACTGCCCGTGACAGCATTCGCAAGATGCGCCACATGTACTATCAGTACGGTCTCTACAAGCCACTGGTGAACAAGAAGTTAGGGTCGCCTGCCACCATCAGGCAGTTCTTCCCACTGCTGTTCCTCCTGTGTCTCTTCTTCGGAGGTATCATCAGCATCTTCTCGCCCTTCGTCCTGAAGATGTATGTAGCCATGCTGTTACTATATCTGGTCATCAGCCTTGTAGTGGGCGCCATGGGTGCCATCCGCACCCGTCGCTTCGCAGTGATGCTGATCATGCCCTACATCTTCCTGAACATCCATCTGAGTTATGGCTTCGGCTATCTGAGGGGAATCTTCAAGGTGCTGGGGGGCAAGTCATTCAATGTCAAATCAAACCGATAGCTTATGAAGATATCTTTCTCTCCCCCTGATATTACGGAACAAGAAGCACAAGAGGTCAGCCGCGCGCTGCTCTCTGGGTGGATTACGACAGGACCACGGACGAAGGAGTTCGAGAGGCAGATTGCAGAATACTGCCAGACGCAGAAAGCCGTTTGCCAGAACTCTGCCACCGCCTGCCTGGAGTCGATCCTACGCATTCTGGGCATCGGCCCTGGCGATGAGGTCATCACCTCTGCCTATACCTATACGGCATCGGCAAGTCCTGTATGCCACGTGGGAGCACGTGTGGTCATGGTGGATACCCAACCAGACTCCTATGAGATGGACTATGATAAGATGGCCGACGCCATCAACGAGCATACGAAGGTGATCATCCCTGTGGACTTGGGTGGTGTGCCTTGCGACTATGCCAGGATCATGGCTATCGTAGAGAGCAAACAGGCCCTGTTCCATCCTGCCAACGAGTTGCAGGAGGCCATCGGACGCGTGATCGTGGTGGACGACGCCGCACATGCCTTTGGAGCCAAGTGGCATGGTCAGATGATCGGCTCGGTGAGCGACTTCACCTCGTTCTCATTCCACGCAGTGAAGAATTTCACGACGGCTGAAGGTGGTGCGCTGACTTGGCGCCCCATCAAGGGTATCGACGACGAATGGCTCTACAAGCAGTTCCAACTGAACTCGCTGCACGGACAGAGCAAGGACGCGCTGGCGAAGACACAACTCGGCGCCTGGGAATACGACGTGCTGTCGCCTGCCTACAAGAGCAATATGACAGACCTCACTGCTGCCATCGGACTGGTACAGATGAAGCGCTATCCGCAGATGCTGGCTCGCAGGCGTGAACTGATAGGGCGCTACGACGAGGCGCTGAAGGGCCTCAACGTGCAGGTGCGCGACCATTATACTGATGAACATATATCGTCAGGCCATCTGTATCAAGTGAGACTATTGGGTAAAGACAGTGACTATCGTAACGAAGTCATCACAGAGATGGCCCGTCGCGACATCGCCTGCAACGTACACTACAAGCCCCTGCCGATGATGACGGCCTATAAGCGTCTGGGCTTCGATATCAACGACTATCCCAATGCCTATAATTTGTTCAAGAATGAGGTCACACTACCCCTGCACACACGTCTGACAGACGAGGAGGTGGCATTTATCCTCACGAACTTCAAAGACATCATACATTGATCAGATTCTTTGACATACTGTTCTCTTCGATAGGACTGATTCTCCTCTCACCCCTGTTTCTCATCCTCTGGCTCTTGATCAGGCTGGGGAGCAAGGGGCCGGGATTTTTCGTGCAGGAGCGTATCGGACTGGGCGGCAAGCCATTCGGACTCTATAAGTTTCGTTCCATGCGCACGGACTCAGAGAACGAAGGTCTTATCACCATCGGCGAGAACGACCATCGCATCACACGAGTTGGGCACTTTATCCGCAAATACAAACTCGACGAACTGCCTCAACTACTGAATGTGCTGAAAGGCGACATGAGCCTTGTGGGTCCCAGGCCAGAGGTGAGGAAATACGTGGAGATGTACACCCCAGAACAGCGGAAGGTTCTTGACGTGAAGCCAGGCATCACTGACTATGCCTCGATAGAATACGTCAACGAGAACGAACTCCTGGGCAATGCCGACGACCCAGACCGTGTGTATATAGAGCAGGTGATGCCCAACAAACTGAAACTGAACATGAAGTACATCCAGAACAAGAGTCTGGGTGAATACTTCAAGATCATCTTTCTGACATTGAAAAGCATCGCCAGCATCGGCGCCTTCAATAAACTCATCAATTGGTACTTTAACAGGAAATCGCTGCCCTTCTGGGGTATCTTCCTCATGGACTGCGCCATCGTATTTGCCTCCTTCCTGTTTGTATACCAGCAGTTCAACAGTGGTAAGGACGCCCTCTACTACATCGAGCGGCTGTCGCTTTGCATCCTTATCTACCTGGTATTCTTCATCATCGGCTTCCGTATCTTCCGCACATACAGCGGCATTCTGCGGTACTCGTCGTTTATTGACCTGAAGAAAGTCGGCTATGCAACCCTCCTTGGACTCGTGATGTCAGAACTGACGCACTTTGTGTTCTGCTGCCATGAGACACTTTCCTATCTTACAGCCGTCCAAATACTGTTGGCAGCAGTCCTGGCCACCTTCTTGTTATGGATGGTGCGTATCAGCGTGAAGACCGTCTACGACATCACCCTCACCAGCATCCATTCGAAATACGCCTATATATATGGTGTTAAAAACGGTGGTATCGCCATAGCCAAACATATCAGGAACCAGAATCCTGCCAGATTCGACCTGAAGGGTTTCATCTCCGATGATCCTAAGGAAGAAAACAAGATCCTGATGGGTGTCAGAGTCCATAGACTCGACACAGAACTGATGAAAGCCATGACAGAAGAAGGCATCGAGGCTTTGATTGTATCCCCCTACCGCAAGGAAACCTTCTTGAAGAATGAGACGCTGATTGACGAACTGATCAAGGCTGGCATCCACATCTATTTCACCCAGGAAGCCCAAGAGTGGGAAAAAGTGATTGGCGGAGCATCGCCAGAACTCAAGGAAATCAGTATCGAAGACCTGCTGCCGCGAGATGAAATCGTAGTGGACATGAAGTCTGTGGGCGAACAGTTGAAAGGCAAATGTATCATGATCACAGGCTCAGCCGGCAGTATCGGACAAGAAATCGTACAGCAGATCTGCAAATACGAGCCAAGGCATCTGGTGCTGGTAGACCAGGCAGAGACGCCACAACACGAGGTACAACTGATGATGGCACAACGGCCAGACATCAAGGCCGAGGTACTGGTGGCGAGCATCTGCCACCAGAAGCACATGGAGTCGCTGTTCCGTGAGTACAAGCCCGATTATGTGTTCCATGCTGCTGCCTATAAGCATGTGCCCATGCTCGAGGACAACCCAGAAGAGAGTATCTATAATAATATATATGGTACGCGCGTGATAGCCGACCTGGCTGTGAAATACAATGTCAAGAAGTTTGTGATGATCTCCACAGACAAGGCTGTGAACCCCTCGAATGTGATGGGCTGCTCGAAGCGTATCTGTGAGATTTACGTGCAGAGTCTCGACAAGGCCATCAAGAGTGGGAAAATCAAGGGAGTCACGCAATTTGTCACCACCCGTTTCGGCAATGTACTTGGCTCCAACGGCTCTGTCATCCCATTGTTCAAGGAACAGATCAAGAACGGTGGTCCTGTCACGGTGACACATCCAGACATCATCCGTTACTTCATGCTGATTCCAGAAGCCTGTCAGTTGGTGCTCGAAGCAGGCACAAAGGGCCATGGCGGTGAGATTTTCGTCTTCGACATGGGTAAGCCCGTCAAGATTGACGACCTCGCCAAACGCATGATACAACTCAGTGGCGCCAAGGATGTGAAGATAGAATACACAGGTGTATGACTACGACACGATTTGCCATGAAATAGAAGAACTGGAAACTATCTGTGAGAACTACGACAAGATGGCCACCGTCAGGAAGATGAAGCAGATTGTACCAGAATTCAAGAGCAACAACTCCATATACGAGCAACTCGATGTCGCCCTAGAAGGAGGGCTCTAATACTTTCGGAAGTGCAGACGCAGCACACCATTGTCCAACACCATGCTTTTATCATTCAACTCAATGATGGAGAATACTTCTTCTAATTGATAGATACCAAAGGGCTTGAGCACCTCCACATCATCGACAGGCTCATCTGTCTCATAGAGATGGTGAAGAATTGGAGACGATAAGTTCAAGGTATTGGACGTCCTTTCGAACCTGAACAACAAGCCCTCTCCCAGATACTTCCCGGTTTCAGAGAAGCGGATCTGCAGCAGTTTACCCTGGACACCCCAGTAGATAAGAGCCTCACGCGTATCAGCAACACCGCCTGTTGACAAGGTGTCAACCTGATTCATCTGCCAATAGCCATCCAATTCCTTGTTACCTGAAGTCTCTAATTCACAAGACACGAGGAATGTGCAAAGGGCCAGTATATATATTATTTTTCTCATTTCTTTTTCCTTTCAATGATGCCGCTCTTGGCTATTGTCAGTTGCAAACCGTAATTATTACCCATAAGTTTTCCGAAGTCCATGCCCAAAGCCCCTCTCACGCTCCACCCCTTGAGTTTGGAAGTGCTTGCGAAAGAATAGGTGGCTTCAGCAAGCATCGAAAACGTAGAACGTGGCTCAGAGTATGGAGTATCGTAGGTACCATAACCTTTCAGATAGGTCCCAAGAAAACGATAATGAAGACCAGGTAACGGATCGCCACAGAATCCGAAATGGTATGCCTCACTACGGTTGTTCTTCACTTCTATCGACTGGTCTGTATTATAAAGAGGCGACAGGAAGAGAGGATTACCTATGACCTGTCCCCAATGCTGCCAGCCTGTATAAAGGCTGTGGTTATAATAATTATCTTGCAGGGCCGCTCTGGTATTTTGAATAAAGATACTCAAATAAGAACTTGTTCAACCATGGGGCATCCAGGAAACGGATTTCGAATCCTAACTGGATATCCTTCAAGGCGTAAAGGAAATAGCGGCGTTTTTTCTTAACATTCCACTCAGAGTCTTGGCCGTATCCATCATAATCCATGAAGAGCATGGCAGAATGGTCTTCAAAGAAATGGTCGGCATAGAAGCTGAATCCCCATTCGTCTGTATCGAAATTAAAACGTGCCAGCCAACTGCCCAGACTATTTCCTGCACCACCGGTATAAAGATCGTCTACCGTATCCTTTCCACCCGGTATCAATGCCCTCAGCATACCTTTGAGCCCTCCTTCCTGATGGACGACATCATCAGGTGTTCCATCTGAATAAAAACGATAGCATGTGCCTCCAAACTGGGTGGCAAGCTCGACTCCCAACTCTACTGAAAACAGAACGTCCTCAGGATTTCCAATCTTCAGATATCCGGCTTTGGAGTGATAGAGCATACCTTCTGTATATTTGTGCTTCTGATTGGTAAAGTCCTTCTGCCAGCCA
>ONPM01000159.1 GCA_900319715.1 uncultured Prevotella sp. | reverse complement strand
TACTCACGGTGCTGGCTCTGTTGCTCTGCTCAGCGTGGAACCACACGGCCTATTATCCCTCCACAGCCGACCTCCAGTCGTCGCTGACGATGGTCAACTCGTGCTCCAGTGAGTTCACCCTCCGCACGATGTTCTACGTCTCTCTGCTCGTTCCCTTCGTGCTGGCTTACATCGTCTACTGCTGGCGCGCTATCGACCGCAAGAAACTCGACAGGGAGGAGATCAAGACCGACCACGCCTACTAATCCGTCAGAGTGATCACAAAAAAGAAAGCCCCCGTCAGGACAGTCTGGCGGGGGCTCTCTTTTTCTCTTACCTTACTTCAGGACGATCTTCTTGCCGTTCCTGATATACACACCCTTCGGCAGTCGTGTGCTGGTGTCGACCTTACGTCCACTGAGGTCGTAGGTGTCGCCAGCCTCTTCGTCAGTCTGCAGACGGCTGATGGCCGTAGGATCTTCAGTCTCCGGAGCGACGACGGTAATCGACTTGATGAGCAGAGGTCTGTAACTCGAGTTCAGCAACAGTTCCAGGTTGCCCGGTGTCAGCAACTCGTAGAACTGACCCGACGTCAGGGTTGCGCCCTTGGCTAAGCCTAACATCTCCGGATTGAGGAGTTGGATGATACCGGTAAAGTCAATCTTGATCTTCCAACCAGACTTCAGGTTCAGCAGAGCCATGAGCAAATCTTCCGGACCCTTATTCACCGACAACTCACCATCCGCAGTAACATTCGCCAGGATGTTAGCCAGAAGCGACATCGCCACCTGCGCACCCTCCGCACCATTGTTGAGGTTAAGGAAGTTGCTGCCAAAGATGTTGTTGATCAGATACAACACGTAATCCATGTCTAACGGCAGGGGATTCGACTCATCGACGATGCCGTTGGTACCCTTGAAGCTGTTGAACACGTATGCCTTTTCACCTCTCATGAAGAAAAGATGAACGGGACCTTCTATAGGATCCACGAGGTAGAACAGCTGCAACTGCTCGCCCTTTTCGTTGATGACATACAGATCATCGAGTACCACGTTTGTGAAGCCATCCTTAATTCTGGTTTCCAGGTTCACCTGCTGGCCAGACTCAGCATAGAGTAGATTGGAGACAACCTCACCGTATGGGTTTCTGAAGATGAAGATATTCTGTTTGAAGTCCTTATCCTGATTCACTTTCTGGAAGATGGCCGTGACGGTGACGTCAGAGGCAGGCATCAGGAAATAGTTGAACGGCTTGCCGTCCTTGTCGTAGGTGATGCCGGTGGAGACAGATGTCTTAGCGCTGTTGTTCACGACAACGAGAGACGACATCTCATACCCCTCATCAGGTATGACCACCAGATTCACCTGCTGGCCTACAGTGGCCTTGACATGAGTGGAATTCACCTTACCGCCTTCAGTCTTGACAATAGTGATTTTGTAGTAAGTAGATTCCTCTGGCACCGAAGAGTCATCGGTAATGGTCAGGTTGGCACCCGTGAAGGTGATGGCGTAGTTGGTGCCGGCCGTGAGTGTACCCAACTTGATAGCGTACGAACCTGCGGCTTCACCGGCATCACGAGTCAGGGCGCCTGTGATCTTATCACCGTCCACCAGTCCTTCGTAGGTATAGGTCAGCTCAGGATCGGCCTCGCCGACCTTCTTTGTCTGAGCTTCAGCCGTGACCTTCAGCTCTGCAGGCTTGATGGTATAGCTGGCGGTTGTTTTACCACTGAAGGCATAGTCGGCACCTTCCTTGTTGGTGATCTCCAAGGTATAAGTACCGGCGTTCTTCGACTCAGTCACCGCAGTACCCTTGGCGTCCTTGTACTTCACGTCGTATTCACTGGCCGAGATGACCGTTTTGCCGTCCTTCATCGTGATCGTCACCTCGGGCTTCTGATCCTTACCGTTATAGATAAACTCTGTCGGCTTTACGCTGATTGTCGCATCGGCATCCGTATCATCGTCACCACCGATCACAATCACCTTGTCGCTCACCGTCAGCACACCGGCCTTGTAGGTGATGGCGTAGTTCCCTGACGTCAGGCCGCTGGGGATGATGTAATAGGTCCCCACAGGACTCTCCTTGGTGTAGGCGCTGCCCGTCCCGTCTTCCTTGCTGTTATAGGTGTATGCCAGCGTACCGCTGAAGACGCCTGCGGTCGTCTCGCTCTCGCCCTCGACGAAGCCGCTGTACTCCACACCGTTGTTGGAGGCCTCGGAGCCGTAGCCGATGGTCTTCGCCTTCGCCGTGACCGTCAGCGCCTTCTGCTTGATGGTATAGCTGGCGGTAGTCTTACCGCTGAAGGCATAGTCGGCACCTTCCTTGTTAGCAATCTCCAAGGTATAAGTGCCGGCGTTCTTAGTATCGGACATCGCAGTACCCTTGGCGTCCTTGTATTTCACGTCGTATTCAGTAGCAGGAATGTCCTTATTGCCGTCCTTCAGTGTGATCTTCACCTCGGGCTTCTGGTCTTTGCCGTTATAGGTGAACTCCTTCGGACTGACCTCAATCGTTGCCGTAGCCGAGGCATCATCGTCGCCGCCGATCACCACAGGACTGTTGCTCACCGTCAGTTTGCCGGCCTTGAAGGTGATATCATAGTTGGCGGATGTCAGACCTGAGGGTATAATATAATAGGTACCCACGGGACTGGTCTTCGTGTAAGCATCCCCGCTACCGTCCTCCTTCGTTTTGTAAGCGTAACTGAGTGTACCACCGAGCACACTTGCGGTCTCGCTATTCACGAAGCCCTCGTACGTCACACCGTCGTTAGCGGCCTCTTCGCCATACTTGATGGTCTTGTCTTTGGCCGTAATGGTCAGCGCCTTGGGCTTGATGGTATAGTCCGCAGTCGTCTTGCCGCTGAAGGCGTAGTCGGCGCCCGTTTTGTTGCTGATGACGACGGTATAGGTGCCGGCGTCCTTGGTCTCCGAGACCTCGGTGTCGCCCTTCTTGTAGGTCACCGTATACTCCTTGCTGTCGATTACCTTCTGGTCGGCCTTCATCACCACCTTCACCTCGGGCTTCTGGTCTTTGCCGTTATAGGTGAACTCCTTCGGACTGACCTCAATCGTTGCCGTAGCCGAGGGATCATCGTCGCCGCCGATCACCACAGGACTGTTGCTCACCGTCAGTTTGCCGGCCTTGAAGGTGATATCATAGTTGGCGGATGTCAGACCCGAGGGAATAATATAATAGGTACCCACGGGACTACCGAGCACACTTGCGGTCTCGCTGTTCACGAAGCCCTCGTACGTCACACCGTCGTTAGCGGCCTCGTCGCCATACTTGATCGTCTTGTCTTTGGCCGTGATGATCAGCGCCTTGGGGCCGATGGAGAATTCTGCAGAGCCACCCTTGATTTCATAGTTGCCGTTGGTCTTGCCAGCCTTATCAGAGATGACGATGGTATAAGTTGCGGCATTCTTCGGATCTGCGACGGCTGTTGCATTACTCTTATCTTGATAGTTCACATCATACTCCGTCGCAGGTATCTCCCTGGCATTGGCACCCTCACCGTCATAGACCTTCACCTCAGGCACCTGCCTCGTCCCATTATATGTGAAAGAGGTGGGATTAACCGTGATGCTCATCTTTCCTTGAGTTCCAGTAGGATTGGTATTCACTTCCTTCTTCGTAATCTCAAAGTCGAAGGTCTTGCTGTTTTTGAAGATGCCTATGGGAACAACGGCGGTGGCTACAGCGGTATTTGTTACGGCAGTAAGCATAGCGGAATAACTGCCTACGTTGACGGCATCGCCCGATGTCGTGAGGTTATCACCACCCATCACCATCTTCACTTGCTTGTCTACTGGAGTAAAGTTGATCGTCTTACTGTTCCCCGACACGGCTATGGTGGTGTTGGTAATCTCCTTAGGTCCCTGGGCAGAACCGCTGTAGGGGAAACTTGTCCCACCGTCATTGACGGTAAGGGCGGTTGTAAAACCGTCCGACGTATAAGTATAGGTCTTCCCGTCTGTGCTAGCAGTGCCGTTGCTCAGGTCGAACTTCGCCACCACTAAGCCGTCGAGGATCATCT
Organism: uncultured Prevotella sp.; assembly: GCA_900319715.1. Lineage (GTDB taxonomy): Bacteria > Bacteroidota > Bacteroidia > Bacteroidales > Bacteroidaceae > Prevotella. The sequence continues at coordinate 3,533 of ONPM01000159.1, read as the reverse complement.
CATCATATTCTGCTGAAGCCCCGTCAGGCACCTGTACAGAATACCAGCCAGCACCGTCGTAACGGTCTTCGTCGAGTTGAATCAGAGTCACATCGAGGTTAGGATTGATAGTGCCCCGGATACCAGCGCCCCGGGTACTGGGGGCGACAACTACACCGCTGGGTTCGATATCCTCATGCTTAGAAAGTTTCCCAGAGAGCAATTCCTTGTCCGTCCAGTAGCCTGCTGCAGGAACGACATGCATCACCACACACTGCCCTGGAAGGACTGTTTCTTTGATGGAGCCAGGTGAACTTGGGTTGAACGAACTGATGTCAGAGCCTCCGTCGTAAAAGGTCACCGAAGCCTTATCTCCAAAGTTGCTCATCAAATCTAATGGGACGAGTCTGAAATCCACATATATCCTAGTCCTATCACTTGCCGCACTTGAATAAAGACTTATATCACGCTCCGCAATATCTGGACCTGGATCATTTGGATCATAACCTTCCAGTTTGGCTTGTTCACTCCAGGTTGTACCATCTGAAGATGTCTGAATAGTAATATAGGCGAGGCTTGTCATATAGCCTTTTGCAGGAGCCACGTGTAAAGTGATTGTTGCAGGATAACAACCTGAATTTTTAGTCACCTTTGCAGATCCTCCTGTTGTCACGGCTGATTGATTGGCGTCTGATTCATTATTTGCTTGATTCGTGCCGTTTGTCGTGACATAGACTGCTTGAGCCCAAGACGGGGTGGCAGTGAGTACAAAGAGCAACAGCAGCGTTGCCCTGCATAATGGTTTCAGCAAGCGACGTGCAGCCTCGCACATTCGCCTTTCGGTTTGGTGATTAATCGTTTTTTCCATATTATTTAATTATTTGGCTTAATGACGCAAATATACGAAATTTTCCGCACATACGATACTATCCGCTATAAAAATTCAAACTATTTAACGTTACACCTGTCAGAAGGAGCCTACCGCTGCCTTCCGAGAGGTCTGAAGGACAGTCGTGACGGGCTTATAGGCATCGGAGGCGGTCTTCAAGATCACCTTTGAGGGTGATCGGCCGCTGCGGAGGATGACCAGCGCCGAGCCGTTCCAGAGATGCCGGTGGCTGGCGACGTCGGGCTCATGGCTGTTGATGTCGCCGTTGCTGACGGCTACGAGACGGGCATCGCCCTCGACGGAGAAGCGGAGCATGTCATCTGCCACCGCCACGCGGCGCCCCTTGCTGTCGACAGCCTCGACGCGGAGATGCATCAGGTCGGTACCGTCAGCCTCCCATTCCGTGTCTTCAGGTGTGACCCTCAGGCGGACTGCCCTGCCAGCCGCCTCCATTCTGTGGCGTGCGACAGGCTGGTTGCCGTTGTAGGCGATGGCCTCAAGGCGGCCCCCGTCAAGAGCCACCCCTTCCCACAGTATTCTGTTGCGCTGTCTGGGATTGGCCTTTGCATTGGACTGTCGGCCGAGACTCTTGCCGTCGAGTATGAGTTCCACCTCGTCGGCATTGGTGTAAGTGACGACTTGCTGCTTCGACTCTATGACGGCGATGTGCACCAACGGCTCGTCAGGTTTGAAGAGGCTTCTCATGAGATATGCCTTGGGCTTCGGCTCAAGCGCGATGTCGAACACCCCCTGGCTCCAGCCTTTCGCCGGCCAGCCCTCACTTTGGCGAGGCCTACAACCTTGTCAAGGTCCATCCCGAAGAAGTTCGTCCCCATGGCGACGGTGGAGGCCTCACTCTGATAAAAGGTCATCCAGGGGTATCGCCGCCCGTCGCCCGGGAAGTACATGTAGCGGTAGTTGTACGACTGGATGTCGGTCTCAAGGGCGAGGTCGGGGGGAAGGGAGTCGGTCTGCCAGTTGCGGTAACGAGGATGCATGGCGACGGTGACGAGACGGGTGGAGTCATAGCGCTGCAAGAGTGTCTTCTGCAGGCGGTACATGGTGATGCCAAAGTCATTGAACGGCATGTTCGGATCTTGTTGCAGTTCGTTGCCGAGACTCCAGAGGATGACGGACGGCGAGTTGCGGTCGCGCTTCACCCACTCGGGCACCTCCTCCTGCCAATGCTGCTCGAAAGGCACCTTTCCGCCCGTGTGCTGCCGCGTCCACCGGTCGTAGAGTTCATCAACGACGAGGATGCCGTATTGGTCGCAAAGGCGGATAAACTCCCGGCTGTATGGATTGTGCGAGGTGCGGATATGGTTGACGCCGAACTGCTTCAGGAGCCTGATGCGCTTCTCAATGGCCTTGGGGTAGGCGGCCGCACCGAGGGCCCCGAGGGTGTGGTGCCCGGCACAGCCCTTGAGCAGCACCTTGCGCCCGTTAAGTTTGAAACCGAAGTCGGGGCCGAACTCTATCGTGCGGAATCCGAAAGCCTCCGTCACCTCGTCGGCAATGGTGTCGTCGTCACGGAGCAACCGTACAGTGACCGTATACAGATAAGGCGTATCGATATCCCATATCCGTGCGCCGGGGATGTCAATATCGGTGGAGAGGCGTGCCTCCTGGTGGCGGGTCACACGATGGTGCCTGACGGTCATGGTGTCCGAGAACACGGTGTTCCCCTCAGCGTCGGCGATCTGCAGGGCGACACGCGTGGACAATCCTCTGGCGTAGTTCGAATACTCGGCCGAGATGCTCACGTAGCGGTTGTCGCGGGTGGTGATATAGAGCGGATGGCGGTTGAAGAACAGGTCCCTGGGCGTCGTGATGATGCTGACATTGCGGATAAGCCCTCCACCGGTATACCAACGGGAGTTCTCGGGCTCGCATGTGTCAGCCACCACCTCGATAAGGTTATCCTCGCCGTAGCGCAGTGCACTGCTAATGTCAATCTCGAAACCCACATAGCCGTAGTCCGTACCTCCGATACGCTCGCCGTTCAGGAATACGTCGGCGGTATAGAGCACTCCTTCGAAGTCGAGCAGAACACGACGCCCTCTCATCTCTTCCCTCGGGGTGTAGTGCAGGCGGTAGTAGCCTTTAGCCATCTCCTTGAAGCCCCGTGCGGCGAGGGGTGCCGTGATACCGCTCTGGACGGTACCCTTGTCCTCAGGCCCTGCCCACGGCATCTCTATCTGGAAGTCGTGGGGCACGTCGACCTTCCGCCAGTCACCTTCGTCATTCAGGCGGAACTCCCAGCCGAAATTCAGGTTCTCGCATTCACGCTGCGCCGACACGCACACTACTGTCAGCATAGCCACGACCGTCATCAAATATCTTGTAAATGGTTTCATCTATTAGCAAAAGAGTGTCTTTGGCACCTATGAGGCAGCAAGGCGAGATGCGTGCCTATTAATGGTGCAAAGTTACAAAAAATTTTTGAAACCACCAAACAAATAAGGCATTATTTACAATTCATCGTACCACCATGCGTCAGGCGTACCCACATTGAATGTGTCATATGTGTCATTGGTCATTAGTGTCATTAAGGATTTTGAATTGCGTATTTAATTCATAATATAATATATAAATATATTTATATATTATATTATGAGCAATTTTAGAGAATCAAAAACTCTTAATGACACATTTTCTTAATGAC
>ONPM01000098.1 GCA_900319715.1 uncultured Prevotella sp. | reverse complement strand
GAATTAGATACTTAAATCTTTCCTTCATACCGTACTCAAGTTGCAGTCCACTGTTCTCATCATTCCGCAGTTTCCATCCCAATCCCCTGATTTGCAACGATTTTTCCGCTTTTTTCCTCTTTTGTTATCCGATGGCTGGTTTTTCATCAAAAAACTGTCAGTTTTTCTAGGCTGAACTGGCAGTTCATCCTATCTGAACAACCATGAACTCCTATCTCTGACTAAGGGCTGAAAGGCTGAAAATCACGGAAAACACCCTGATTATGACGTTAGTATGACGTTTCAAAACATCTAACGTCATAATCTATCTTTTTGTATATCAGGCAGATAAGTGCTATTATGACGTTTCAGCCAACTTTTTGATATATTTTTCTTGAAATTTTCACTTGCGCATTTCGGATATTTTTCGTACCTTTGCAGGCAGATAATAAATAGACATTATGACACCAAGAATCACACTCGTCAAGAGTTATCGTAACAAGGAAACCCTGCGGCTGCTGGAGTTGCAGGAAGTGGCAGACCTCATCAGTCAGGGCGAATACGACGAAGCCGTCAGCACGTTCCGCAGGGAACTGCCGATGATGCAGTACGTCGAAGTCGGCAACAACGGCTCCTTCGAGGGCTACGAGAACTGGCCGAAGGACCTGCCGCGCATCTGCTTCGCGCTGGAACAGGAGAACCGCAACCACGAACTCATTACCAGAGCCTATACAGGGCTGGTGCTGCTGGAGGTGAACAACCTGACGAGTTGCGACGAGGCCGTCGCCATCCGTCGCGGGGCAGGGGAGATGCCCCAGACGCTCATGGCCTTCGTAGGGGCCGACGGGCTGTCGGTGAAGATCGTATGCCGAGGGGAGTTGTTAGAGTATACTCCGCCGTCAGACATATCATCTATAAACTATAAACTTTCAACTATAAACAATATATCCGCAGAAGAGATCCCCCTCTTCCATGAGAACCTCTACGAGCGGGCCAGACTGATCTACAACGGACAATTAGGCGTCACCATCGAGAAACTCGAGCCGCTGACACAGCGCATCTGCTACATGAGCAGCGACCCGGAACTGGTGTACAATCCGCTGGCGACGCCCGTCTACGCCAAGGCCGAGAAGCCCACCGAGTCGTTGCGGCGACAGCCGTCGACGACACTCGCCGACAGCGAGGTGAGTTACGAGAGCCACCGCCGCAACTATCACATCTTCGAGTTCAACCTGACGAAGGCCTACGACGATACGGAGGGCATCGCCGACCGTGAGGAGCGCCGCCACGCCACGCTGAGCCGTCTGGCGCAGTACTGCATGGAGACGGGCCTGCCCATGGCCGTCGCCCAGCGGCAGGCGCTGATGAAGAACGACTTCTGGGGTGAGGATGAACTGGTGAAGAAGGTGTTCGGGAATGCCTACCGTGAGAACCACGTCAGGAAATACATGGAGCGCAAGGGCATCCAGCGGACGAAGACCATCCCGCCCGAGACGCTGCTGACGATGAAGATCAGCATCTTCCTCAGCGAGAACTACGAACTCAGGAAGAACGTGATGCGGGGCGTCGCCGAATACCGTATGAGGACGGGCGTCGGCTTCTCCTATCAGGACCTGACGGAGGAGGCCCGCAACTCGATCACGATGAGGGCCCTCGAGCAGGGCATCCGCTGCTGGGACAAGGACATACGGCGCTACGTGAACTCGGACGATATCGAGCGCTACGACCCTATGAACGACTACCTGGAGCATCTGCCGAAGTGGGACGGGAAGGACCGTGTGACGCCGTTAGCCCAGAGGGTGCCGACGGAGTGGGAGGACTGGACACACCTCTTTCATATATGGATGCGATCGATGGTGGCGATGTGGCTCGGAAAAGGCCAGTTGACGGGTAATGCCCTCGTACCTTTATTAATAGGAAGGCAGGGTTGTGGCAAGTCAAGTTTCTGCCGCATCCTGCTGCCGCGCGACCTGCAGGACTACTACAACGACCGCATCAACTTCAAGAACGAGCAGGATCTGAACCTCGGCCTCACGTCGTTTGCACTGATCAACCTCGACGAGTTCGACAAGATCACGAGCCGTCAGCAGATCGTCCTGAAGTATCTCGTGTCGACGGCGGACCTGAAATACCGTCCGCCCTACGGCAAGGCCTATACCGCGAACCGCCGCTATGCCTCGTTCATCGGCACCACCAACGATCAGACACCGCTCACCGATCCCTCGGGTTCACGGCGCTTCGTCTGTTGCCTGGTGGATGGCGACATCGACTTCGAGACGCCTGTGCCTCATGATCAGATCTTCGCCCAACTGGTGCAGGAGATCCGCCAGGGCGAGCGCTACTGGCTCACGAAAGAGGAGGAGCGCTCGCTGATGGAGCACAACCTGCAGTACCAGCGGCTGAACGGCCTCGGTGAGATGCTCATGGCCGTCGTCCAGAAGCCTCAGGGGAGTGGATGTCTCTCAAAGACCTCTCCGCCCTGCTCAAAGTCCATTTCAAGGGGTACAAGGAGGATGAGAGCACATTCCGCAAGATTGGCAACTATCTCAACCGCCCAGAATACAAGTTCCAGAGCCGTCACACCACCTCTGGCGTTCTCTACTGGGTGAAGCGGAAGGTGTGACAGGCTTTATCGAATTTATGATTATCATGTTTATGATTATCATATTTTCGATAAAATGTTTGCCTGTATGGAAATAAATGCTTAAATTTGCAGCGGCAAAGATCATGAAGCGTATGATAAAGCCATTGGTAATTAAAGCATTTTTGTTTTTAAATTAACTTTTGAGATATGAAGGGATTTTTTACGCGATTGGCCATGCTCGCCCTGCTGCTTTGCGGGGCAGGCGGTGTCAGCGCAGAGAACGTCACATTTGAAGTAAGTTCTTGGGACGATGTGAACAAGAAGGTGGTGATCAAAACAGAGACCAGAGACTGTATCGTGCTGGAAGGCAAGAATGCCGAGTGGCAGGGCTTGGGCACGGTAGGTCAGGAGACATGGTATGTAGTGAAGGGTGAGGTCTGGCGCAAGGTGTTCAACATCTTCGGCACCGTGCACCTTGTGCTGACAGATGGTTGCGAAATGCGCAGTTCACACGTCAAACTGGAGTATAGGAACGGTGCCAAACTGCACGTCCACGGCGTACCCAATGCCAAAAAATCAGGGAAACTCTCTGTCTGGCATTATCTATTCCAGGATCCCTATTCAAACGCTGCTGGTATCGGTGGCGGCGGTGGCGAAGGGAGCGACATGGGCAGCCTCTATGTCCATAGTGGCGTAGTCACTGCCATCAATACGAACTATTATGGTTACGGTGCCGGTATAGGCGGTGGCAAAGGAAGTGGTATTCACCCTGAAGCCGAGGTGGTTGTCTATAGTGGTTTGCTAGAAGCCTATGGTTCTTATTATGGCGCCGGTATCGGTGGCGGCGACAAAGCCAACCAAGGCGGCCCTGTCATCATCTATGGCGGCACTGTTGAAGCACAGGGCGATGACTATGGTGCCGGCATCGGCGGCGGCGACGGTAAGAACAGCGACTATGGTAACGGCGGTGTCGTCAAGATTTACGGCGGAAATGTTAAAGCACGTGGTTATTTAAGTGATATAGATGATTATTATACAAAATTCGATGGCTCTGGTATCGGCGGTGGCCGTAACGGAAGAGGCGGCGACGTGCACATCTACGGCGGTACTGTCGAAGCGTATGGCGGACGTGACAATGCCGGTATCGGCGGTGGTGGCGGCTGCTGGGGCGGCATCTGCGAAATCACTGGTGGCGTTGTAAAAGCCAGGGGAGGCAAAAGTGGCAGCAGGACCTCTCCAGCCATTGGCGGCGGCTATTCCGGCAACGGTGGCAATGTGAAGATCACTGGCGGTCAGGTGATGGTGGCGAAGGTCGGCGAAGGCCGCGGTACCTCTGCACTCATCGGTGGCGGCGGCGGTCATTCTGACGGCACACTGGACATCGGCCCCGGCCTGAAGGTGAACTGGAGCAAAGACTCAAAATTCTATTACGACATAACGTCTGCAGACGGCAAGACCTTGGAAACTGACGCCAGCAAGCGTGGCGAGAAATGCGTGAACCCCGACTATGCCTTCGCAGAGATCAGCCTGTGTGACCATCAGGGGACCGGTGCCACCTATAAACAGTTGGACGACACGCAGCACAGCGTCGTCTGCAAGGCATGTGCCTTCGAAGGCAAGGAGAACCACAAATTCACCGACGGCAAGTGCGTCTGCGGCAAGGAGGAAAAGAAGGCACCAGAGACTTGGACCATCACCATCCATAAGACGACCGACGGCAAGACCTACACCAAGGAGGAAGAGAAGGTGGTGAAGGGCCAGGAATACGTGCTGCCCGTGCCACAGCCGAAGGAGGGCCTCATCTTCATGGGCTACCTGCTGGACACGTCAGTCGACGGTATCGAGATGAAGGACAGTGAGTGGGGAAGCCTGCGTGATGGCGGTGAGGTGGTGAAACCGAATTACGACCTCACCTACTATGCCCGCTACCGCTATGACTATACCACCGAGTGGACATGGAACGACGAGTGTACGGCGGCATCGGTGAAGGTGTCCAACGCCATCCTGAACGATTCGCAGACGCTGAACGCCACCATCTCGGAGATGGCCGATGAGCGTGTAGAGCCTACGGAGACCTCGCTGGGTGAGTATCATTATAATGCTGTCGCCACGCTCAACCGGGGCACGGGCGTCACCTACCAGTTCGCCAATCAGGAGACACTGTCTTACTATGATATCCCGAGATATGAGATGACACTTGACGCCTCGGCCTCCAACAATACAGAGGTGCTGGAGCAATACGAGGACCTGCCCTGCGATGTCACCATCGGCAACCTGACGCTGAAGAAGGACAACAAGATACATCCCCTCTGCCTGCCCTTCTCGCTCAGCGACCTGACAGGCACCCCGCTGGCCGGTGCTACCATCTACCAGTGGAAGTCGGGCACCCTGGACAGCAGCACCAAGAAGTACACAGCCGCATTCGAGACAGCGACCACTGTCAGCGCCGGCAATCCCTGCTTCTACCTGTTCGGCAGCGGTACCGACATCGAGGATCCCAAGTTCGAGAATGTCGTCATCGAGGACGTGTGGGGCGGTGCCATCCAGGAGCAGTATGGCGAACTGATAGGCTCGTACGACCTTGGAGACATCAGCGATGCGAATAAGGGGATGGCACTTGTCGTTGATGACGGTCAACTGGACTTCAGCGAAATGACGACGGGCTTCGGCAACTTCTTTGTCATCCCGCAGGAGCGGGCCGATGGCGGCCTGCTGGCCATCAACACCCTGCGCCTGGAGTTTGGCAGCACCATCATTGAGAAGCGTATTGCTGAAGACTGGAAGGGTGAGGGTACCGAGAAGAGTCCCTACCTGGTCAGCAACAGTTACGACCTGAACCTGATGGCCTCCTCCTTCAACGGCCCGGAGGCAGCCAAGTTCTCCGGCAAATACTTCCTGCAGACAGCCGACGTCGAGTTCGACAAGACGGTAGAGAACAACTATACGGCCGTCAGGAGTTTCACCGGCCATTACGACGGTGCCGGCTACACGATCGGCGGTCTGAACATCCATGTGACGGGCTCCTGGCATGCCTCCCTGTTCGGGGAACTGGAAAGCAGTGCCACGGTTAAGAACGTGATCATCCAGAACAGCACCTTCAAGGGTCCGTCTGCTGCCGCCGTTGCAGGCGGTGTCTATCACGGTTCGCATATCGAGAACTGTCATGTGCTGAAGGATGTCACCGTCGAGGCTGCTGAGACCGATGCCGGCGGCATCCTGGGCGCCATCAATAGCGAGAGCGCCCTGGTGACTGGCTGTACCAGCCAGGCTGCGGTGAAGGGCTTTTCCGGTGTGGGCGGCGTTGTCGGTATCGTCACATCGGGTACCGTTGCCAACAGCATCTATCTGGGCAGCAGCGTCTCCGGCTCTGCTAATACCAATGCCGTAGCAGGGTATCGGAAAAGCGGTGTGCTGGAGAACTGTTACTACACAGCCCCGACGCTGAAGGACGACCTGGCGAAACTGATGCCAGATAAAAGGGAAGACAACACTGACTTCCTGACGCGACTCGCAGCCCGCGACAAGTTCTTAATGAAGACCAATGGGCTGACAGAAGAGCAGATTGGCTATGATCTCACCCTGTCTGGGCGCACCATTGAAGCTACGCAGGCACCTGACGGCACTTGGAAAAGCAGGGCTTTGAGTGTCTGCCTGCCGTACGATATTGATATTGCGAAGTTGGACAACGCCGACAATATCAGTGTGTATAGGCTCCACGAAGTAGACCTGGTCAACAAGGTGTTCCAGTTCACCAACGATTTCCCCATCCTGAAGGCAGGTGAGCCTTACATCATAGTCATCAATAAAGGTTCGATGCCCCTGACAGGCAAGAACGTCACAGTTGTACCCACCCCCAAGGAACCACAGGCTGTCAACATAGCCGACGGCAGCAAGCAGATTGGCTGGTGGGCAGGTACGTTCAAGAGAATCGAAAACGATCAGATATTTAAGGATAATATCTATATCGCCCAGAAGGACAAGACGTTCCAGTATCCGCCAAAGGGATACACCACCGCCTTTACTTATCCCTTCGTTGCGTATTTCTCAGCCATGGAGCCTTTGGACTTCATTATTGCACAACCAAAATACATCCACACTGAGAACGGTGATGAGGACGGTGACGTAACCGACTTCCCAGCCGATGAGTTTGACAGTGACGTTGACTATGGTGACGAGACGGGTATCACCCCCGTCATCCAGACTATCGATGCCGACGGTACAGAACGCTACTATGACCTTCAGGGTCGACAACTCAGCGGGAAGCCCAACAAGGGTGTTTATATATATAAAGGTAAAAAGGTCATCAAATAAATGGATAGAATTATGGAAAAGAAGGATTATGTAAAGCCAAACATGAAGGTTGTTAAATATCAACAACATGGAATTTTATTATGGAGTAATGGTGGTGGCGAGGGCTACATCCCCGGTATGGCACCTGAGGAACAGAACAAACTGGCATAAGTGGTGGTAAATAGTAAATAAAAGAAGATATGGAACAGACGAAATGCTTGATTATCGGCAGCGGGCCTGCAGGCTATACGGCTGCCATCTATGCCGGACGTGCGAACCTCAGTCCGATAGAATACTGTGGTTTGCAGCCAGGCGGTCAACTCACGCAGACCACAGAGGTCGAGAATTTCCCCGGCTATCCGCAGGGTGTGGACGCCAACCAGATGATGATGGAGATTCGTGAGCAGGCAGAACGCTTCGGGGCCGACATCCGTGACGGTGAGATCGTGAAGGTGGACTTCTCGAAGGCACCTTACATCTGCACGGCTGATGACGGCAAGGAGATTGCTGCTGATACGGTCATCATCGCCACTGGCTCTTCTGCCAAATACCTAGGCCTCGACGACGAACGCAAGTATAATGGTCAGGGTGTCTCGGCCTGTGCAACCTGCGACGGCTTCTTCTATCGCAAGAAGACGGTGGCCGTTGTCGGTGGTGGTGATACGGCCTGTGAGGATGCCCTCTATCTCTCTGGTCTGGCCAAGAAGGTGTATATGATTGTCAGGAAACCCTACCTCCGTGCCTCTCAGGTGATGCAGCAGCGGGTGATGGAGCGTGAGAACATCGAGATACTCTTCGAACATAACACGCTGGGCCTCTTTGGAGAGAACGGTGTGGAAGGTGCCCACTTAGTGAAGCGCAAGGGCGAACCCGATGAGGAACTGGTGGACATCGCCATCGACGGTTTCTTCCTGGCTATCGGCCATACGCCCAATACTAAGATCTTCCGCGACTGGCTGGAGACAGACGAGGTGGGCTATTTCAAGAAGATCAATGGCACACCTGAGACTAAGATTCCTGGTGTGTTCGTGGCTGGCGACTGTGCCGATCCTGTGTTCCGTCAGGCCGTGGTGGCCGCTGGCAGTGGCTGTCAGGCTGCCATCCTTGCAGAGCGCTATCTATTGGGAAGGTAAGTTTTAATACATGCTATATGAAAAAGGGATTGAATCAGATTGTACGATGGGTCTCCACGAAGGGACTGGTGTGGCTCGGCTTCGGAGCGACGCCCTTCATCTTCATGGCCTGCTATGGGGCAGTGCCTACGAACTACCACGAGACAGGCTTTGTTGAAGAGGTGGTAGACTCGAATGCTGTCGATTCGCTGGATGTGGCCGAGGAGGCTGTAGAGGAGTCGGCAGAGGCTAACGAGGAGATTTAGACCTTCATGAGATCGCTCATTACCATGTCGCTGACGAAAAGTCCGCGGCGGGATAGTTTGAGGTGAGAGGTGATAGGTGAGGGGAGAGAGGTATGACTACTATTAGTGGTTGTTACCAATTCCAACAGCCCGTCGTCCAAGTAGCGACGGGCATTTTTCATGCAGTAATCCCTGTGTGCTTTTGAGAGCGTATCAAGATTGATACCCTCGCAAGTTCGCAGGCCGACGGTGACGGTATCGTTGTAGCGGGTGTCGTCGTCAAGGAGTTCTTCCTCGAACAGTCGCTCACCGTGTTCGATACCCTCCATATAAGCATTGATGTCGGCCACGTTCCACGAGCGGCTTCTGATGTCGTAGGAATGGGCCGCCGCTCCCAAACCGATATAGGGGGTGCCGTTCCAGTAATTGGAGTTATGTCGTGAACGGAAGCCCTTCTTGGCAAAATTCGAGATCTCATAATGCTCGTAGCCAGCAGCCGTGAGGCGGTCGATGAGGGTGTAGTACATCTGGCGCTCAGTTTCTTCATTCGGTGGTGCGGGGGTACGTGGGTCCGGTGGCGCGAGATTACTACCTGCGTCTGGACTATTCTCGTACTCCCGTACCTCCGTACCTCCGTACCTCCGATACAACTGATGGAGTGGCGTCCCTTCCTCAATCATCAGACAGTAGGCAGAGATATGCTCTACATTGAGGGAAAGGGCTGTATCGATGTCTGATTCCCAGTCTGACAGGCTCTCACCAGGAAAGCCGTACATGAGGTCGATGCTGATATTTCGTATGCCGGCAGATCGGAGACTTGAGACAGCCTCGATGGCCTGACGGGCGGTGTGCCGGCGGCGGAGGAACTGCAGACGCTGGTCATCAAAGGTCTGCACACCCATCGAAACACGATTGATGGGCAGTTGTGATAACATCGCGGCAAACTCAACGGTTACGTCGTCAGGATTGACCTCGATGGTCACTTCTGTGGTGAGAGGTAAGAGGGGAGAGGTAAGAGATGTGTCTGAAGGGTGAGCATATACCTTATTAATATATATAAAGAGTTGGCGGAGTTGTGGGATGGTCAGTTGTGATGGCGTGCCACCACCGATATATACCGTTTCTATATCTATTCTCTCACCTCTCACCTCTCTCCACTCACCTCTGATCTCCATCTCCCGGCAAAGGGCGTCGACATACCTCTGGCGTAGGTCGAGGGCCGTCGTCGAATAAAAGCCACAATAGATGCATCTGCTCCTGCAGAATGGAATATGAATGTATAAACTTACCATTTTGGGTACAAAATTACTAATTTAGTTTAATATTTGAAAGAATTTCTTGGCTATTTATTGAAAAATGTCTACCTTAGTGCCCGCTTTACAAGAATATTCATCTAAAACCTAAATGATATGAAGATCTATCAAACAAACGAAATCAAGAACATCGCTCTGCTTGGCAGTGCGGGTAGCGGCAAGACGACTCTTGCCGAAGCAATGGTCTACGAGGCTGGCATCATCAAGCGCCGCGGTACCGTAGAGGGTAAGAACACCATGAGCGACTACTTCCCTGTGGAACAGGAGTACGGCTACAGCGTGTTCTCTACAGTTTTTCATGTAGAGTGGAACAACAAGAAACTGAACATCATCGACTGTCCGGGTTCTGATGACTTCGTGGGAGGTGCCATCACCGCCCTGAACGTGACAGACCAGGCCGTGCTGCTCATCAATGGCCAGTATGGTCCTGAGGTGGGTACGATGAACGCTTTCCGCAATACGGAGAAACTGAAGAAGCCCGTCATCTTCCTGGTGAACCAGTTGGATCGCGACAACTGCGACTTCGACCAGATCCTCAACCAGTTGAAGGAGGTCTATGGCCCGAACTGCGTCCCCGTGCAGTATCCTATCGCTACAGGTGCCGGCTTCAACAGCGTGATCGACGTGCTGCTGATGAAGAAATACTCTTGGAAGCCCGAGGGTGGTGCTCCTATCATTGAGGATATCCCTGCTGATCAGTTGGATAAGGCCAAGGAGATGAAGGCTGCCCTCGTGGAGGCTGCCGCTGCTGGCGACGATACGCTGATGGAGAAGTTCTTCGAGACCGAAGACCTCTCTGAAGATGAGATGCGTGAGGGAATCCGTAAGGGTCTTGTCACCCGTTCTATCTTCCCCGTGTTCTGTGTCTGCGCAGGTCGTGACATGGGTGTCCGCCGTCTGATGGAGTTCCTTGGCAACGTGGTTCCTTTCGTCAGCGAGATGCCTGTCATCAAGAATGCTGCTGGTCAGGAAGTGCCTGCCGACGCGGCTGCTCCCACATCACTCTATTTCTTCAAGACAGGTGTCGAGCCTCATATTGGTGAGGTGAGTTACTTCAAGGTGATGAGTGGTACCGTGAAGAGTGGTGACGACCTGACGAACGCTGATCGTGGTTCTAAGGAGCGTATTGGTACACTGTATGCTTGTGCTGGTGCCAACCGTATTCAGGTTGACGAACTGCGTGCCGGCGATATTGGCTGTACCGTGAAACTGAAGGACGTGAAGACGGGCAACACCCTCAACGGCAAGGACTGCGAGAACAAGTTCGACTTCATTAAATATCCTAATTCGAAGTTCTCTCGTGCCATCAAGGCTGTGAATGAGGCTGAGACTGAGAAGATGATGGCTGCCCTGCAGAAGATGCGTCAGGAGGATCCCACATGGGTGGTTGAGCAGTCGAAGGAACTTCGTCAGATCATCGTCCACGGACAGGGTGAGTTCCATCTGCGTACCCTGAAGTGGCGTATGGAGAACAACGAGAAGATTCAGATTGAATACATTGAGCCGAAGATCCCGTATCGTGAGACCATCACGAAGATGGCCCGTGCCGACTATCGTCATAAGAAGCAGTCGGGTGGTGCTGGTCAGTTCGGTGAGGTACACCTGATCCTGGAGCCTTATACCGAGGGTATGCCTGATCCCACATCGTTCAAGATCAACGGTCAGGAGTTCAAAATGAACATCAAGGGTAAGGAAGAGATCGACCTGGAGTGGGGCGGAAAACTCGTCTTCATCAACAGCGTCGTGGGTGGTGCTATCGACCTCCGCTTCATGCCTGCTATCCTCAAGGGTATCATGGAGCGCATGGAGCAGGGACCGTTGACAGGTTCTTATGCCCGTGACGTCCGCGTCATCGTCTACGATGGTAAGATGCACCCCGTTGACTCCAACGAACTCTCGTTCATGCTGGCAGCCCGTAACGCCTTCTCCGCTGCCTTCAAGGAGGCCGGTCCAAAGGTGCTGGAGCCGATCTACGACCTCGAGGTGCTCGTACCTGGCGACTACATGGGTGATGTGATGTCTGACCTCCAGGGTCGTCGTGCCATCATCATGGGTATGGACTCTGAGGCCGGCTATCAGAAACTGTCTGCCAAGATTCCTCTCAAGGAGTTGGCCAGTTACTCTATTGCCCTCTCGTCTCTGACGGGTGGCCGTGCTTCATTCACCACGAAGTTCTCGAGTTACGAACTCGTGCCGAACGACATCCAGCAGGCACTGATCAAGCAGCACGAGGAGGAGATGAAGGAGGAAGACTAATACTGACTTCTAAATATAACCAAAAACGGGATGGCGGAGCATGGTCTCTGCCATCCTTTTCTGAAATAACACCTAACATGAATCGCTGGAAATGCCGATGTGCAAAGGGTTTGAGGCATGTACATACTCCTCACAAACACCTCACATGACACCTCACATTCAGGCTGTTGTGAGGTCTGATGTTACCTGTATGTGAGGTCTATGTGAGGTCTATGTGAGGTCTATGTGAGGGGTTATGTGACCTGTTTGAAATGCTCTTTTCCTTTATTTAAAGGGGTTTCCGGAGATTGATGTGAGGTGTTTCCAGGTTTTGGGTGATCACTCGCAGATTGTTGCCAGGAATTGCAATCTTCGGATAGCAAAATCGGGGGTGCGTTTGTAAGTATATATACTTAAGGGTCGTTAAGATGCCTTCCACGACAGTAAGGAATGCTTAGTACGACAGTAAGGGATGCCTGTTATGGGGGTATAACAGGCATCTTAACGACCCTTGGAAGATATCTTTAAGTGGGTGATAATTAAATTGTTGTAATTATAATATATAATCTATGTTAATATTGTGAAATATCACGATATTTGTTAACATAATCGCGGCTTCCTTTTAAGAATTCCATTATCTTTGCACCTAGAATAAGACA
>ONPM01000101.1 GCA_900319715.1 uncultured Prevotella sp. | reverse complement strand
GATGGATCTTCAGACTGGCACCGTCGACACCCTCGCCATCGTCAACAGCGAGAAGAGCGACACTTATCACTCCTGGTCATCCAACAGCCGCTGGTTTGTATTCGCCTCGAAGCGCGATGACGGACTCTATGGCAAACCTTACTTCTGCTATATCGACAGGGATGGCAAGGCCCATAAGCCTTTCTGTCTGCCGCAGGAGCATCCGACGTCTTACGACAACAACCTGAAGTCATTTAATGCTCCCGAACTCGGCAAGGGCAGGCTACCTTTCGACGTCAACGACGTCGCCAAGGCCATGAAACAAAAGGCAATTAGTTTCTCCTGGTGAACTGCGCTGAACACCGCCTTCCCATCGGTCTAAAGACCTTTATTTCACCTTTGTCTCAACACGCTTGTCGGAGGCAATTTCGATGCCGGCTTCGTAGGCATCGAAGTCCACTTTCGTCTTCGTGAAGTCGGGCGTGTTGAATGAATAGAGGCTGCTGAGGCAGCAGGAAGGGCTTCGACAACTGTCCCTTATCGTCGATGCTCGCCAGATAAAGGCGGCTGTAGAGTCCGTCGTCACGCCGGCTGGTGAAGACTATCCAATGAGAATTCACGTTCCAGTTATGGTAACTGTCGGCCTTGTCGCTATTGATTTCCTTCATCTCGCGGGCTTCGCCTGTCTGTAGGTCCAAGAGCCACTGGTCACTCTCGTTGTGCCAGATGGAGAAATAGCCGTAGTCCATCAGCGTGAACAGGATATACTTGCCGTCGTAGGAGGGGCGGGGCCAGGTGAGACTCTTCCCCATCGCCACGGCGTTGAAGAGCGTGTCCACCTGTTCTCCGAACTTGCCTGTCTCTGGATCGAAGGCAATCTTACAAAGGTTATACTGTTCTTCCTTGTAGTGCTCTGGATATTCCTGCTGTTTGCAGGTCATATAATATAAGGTGTGTCCGTCAGGCGAGAAAACAGGCGAGTTCTCGCTCCAGTCCTTGGTCTGCAATAGCGAGTCTGTCAGAATCTCATGCGTCGTGGGATTGTAGACGAAGACATCGCTCGAAAGGTCAAACACCTCAATGCGTTCATCCCTGACGACATGGAATCCCTGACGCGTCTGATTGGTAGAGAAGGCGCAGTATTTGCCACTCGGATGCCAGTAGGGATAGACCATCGAACCACCCAGCAGGTCGTTCTTGGCCTTCAGCCACTCGCGTTGTCCGTCAATTTGGAACATCGTTGCCCCATGATCACCACGGACGTGGAAGACGAACTTCTTGGGATCCGTCTGGTGGGCAGTATGGCAGTTGACGCACATGCCAGGCACCAGGGTGTTTTCGATGATGGCATACTCCTCGAAGTTGGAGAGGTCGCGCTGGTAGAGCCCCATCTTGCTATAGACTTCATAGCCTGGGGCGATACGGCGATAGGTCAGTCCCCATTCGTCGAGGCTGTAAGGACTGACATAGACCTTGAAGTCCTTGTATTGCTTCCACTGTCCGTCTTTCTTGGTGCAGACGGTGAAGGTCAGTTCTCCGCCTTTGTTCTGGGCCGTCAGTTCGTGCCAGTCGTCGATATCGAAGTCGGCATAGTCGCCCTGTGTGTGGATCTCCCCGCCCTTCGAGCCACGGACTACGACGTCAACCATTGAGCATTGAGCATTGAGCATTGAGCATTGACCATTGACCATTGAGCATTGAACATTGAAGTTCAGCGGGGCGATTTCTGCGGGTATCGTCACTCCGATATAGTCCGGATAGATGGTGGGAAGCTCATCCGCCGGGATAGGGTTCTCCACCCGCTGGGTGCAGGAAGCGAACACCATTCCGGCTATCAGAATGGCTTGCCAGGTAATCATCTGTAAACCGTAAACCGTAAATCGTAAACTGTAAACCGTAAACCGTAAACCGTAAACTGTAAACCGCAAACTCCTTCTCATCTCATTCTACTGATTTTGGCTATGGCCTCCCGGACATAGCGTGGATTATAGTTCACCTTACTTTGTACGTAAGTCACATAGTTGATGAAGCGCTGGGCATCGCCGTCGAGTAGGGGGGCCATCACCAGATACTGGGTTGCCATCTGGTTATGATGGTTGTGCATGAACAACTGGCCGCAGATCTTGTCCAGTTCATCCTCGCTGAAGAGGAAATCATCCTCAAGCCGGTACTGGCGCAGGGTACCATAGATCGGATGGGCATTGATCTGGGTTTCATCGCCCAGCATGGCCAGGGTCTGTTGTGCCCAGGGACGATAGAAGATGGTCTTGTCCAGCATTTGCAGGTACTTCCTTGCCACATCGTATTCGCCGTTGATGAGGTTTGTTTCTGCCAGGCGCTTGATCACCCTCGCGCTCTTGTTGTAGTCGGGGATGGCCTCCATGGCCTCGAAGGCAAAGCGCTGGGCGGTGTTGATGAGTCCGAGATAGAAGTAGATCTCTCCTGACAGTTGGGTGGTGGCGAAATTGCGCTCAAACCGGGGCAGCAGCCCTTCGCTCGTCCGTTGGTAGAAGTCGAAGGCGCGTTCTCCCAGTTGGTTGGTCATCGCCAGGGCGAGGTTGGTGGCACCGACGCTCATCGGCAAGTCGGGTGTCTGCTTCTCTGCTTTGGCGATGATACCCTTCCAGTCTCTGATACGTACCAGATGATCATACTCCATCAGTTCGTATTTCTTCGCATCATAGCCTAAATCCGGACTTCCGATGACGGCTGCGCAACATACGACAGCCTCGCACCACACCATCCAGGGCTTCGGCTGTGGCAGTCGCTTGACGACCATACTCAGAATCCAAATTAAGACCGGGATGACTAACAGTATATAAGGAATAACTTCTGGGAAACGGTAATAGCCGATACCTGTCATCACCCTCGACAGAGGGAACGGCACGAAGTGTGCGCTCAGCAGCATCACAGCCACAGCCCAGACGACGGTTAGCGGCATCACATAAAGGGCTACCAATACCACCATCGGCCCTATCAGCCAGTAGAGCACCGGAATCATGACAATGATTCCTCCCCACCTAATCATCCTACTAACCCTAATTTCCCTTCTCTCTCCAATCATCACCATCACTCCCATCGCCATCAGCAATGCTACGACGTATGTCAGCATCACACTCTCGTCGCCCATCATATACCATAAGAGCACTGCAGGCAGAAAACTGAGGAAATAGTGCGACTCACAGCGCATCAGCCGCCACGTCAGACGCTGCACCAGCATCATCAGCACGGCGAGGATCATGGCTCCGAGGGTGGGACTGTTATAGAACTGCACCAGAAACTCCGCCACATATCTTGCCAGTCCCCCGGGCTCTGCCATACGCTCAGCGAAGTAGTCGCTGTCGAAGAGGAACATCTGGAACTGCTCCTGATAGGTCAGCGCAAAGGGATAGCGCACTCTCCAGAAGAGGAACACCGCCAGGCCGAACAGGATCGTCATCAGCCAAGGGCTGTATTTATGCGTTAGCAGATTCTTCATTCTTCACTCTTCATTCTTCACTCTTCACTCTTCATTCTTCACTCTTCTATGACCTCGTTCGTGTCGGCATTCATCGTGACAATACGGCCGTCAGGCATCTGGCGCTTATAGGTCAGCGGATAGAGGCCTTTCAGGAAGTCACCCAGCACCTGACCCTCGAGGTTCTTGGCCATCTGACGGGTGTAGTTCTTATAGACCAGATGGAAACTGTCGGCACGCTGCTGGATGTAGTTGGCCTGCACGCTGTCGCCTTGTTTCTTCAGACCTGCGATGTTCCGGCGCATCAGACCCATCTGATGGTTGTGTATCTCCGTCTGCACCTTCCATTGTTCGAGCGAGTCGTTCTGCGGGGTGCCTGTTGCATGGCTGATACTGTCGATGGTCACATGGATGGTGCCTGGCTCTCCGACGACGAGAAGCGGCTGGAGTCCGAAGCGGAAGTGGTAGTCGAGCAGGATCTTATACATCTGCATGGAGTCTGGTTCGAAGTGGAACTTGCCGTCCTTGATCTCCATCGAGTCGACGGTCTCCTTCGTGGCAGGTCCGGAGTTCGGCACCAGGAAGATGCGCTTGCCTTCATACTGTTCTCCATTCACCGTGCCTTCGATATGGCACTTCCCGTCATTGGCCTGCTGACAGCCCAATAATAGTGAAAGAGTGAAAAGGTGAATAAGTGAAACACTCATCACCATCCATTCTTTCCGCTTAATCATAAAATTTAATCTTTTCATATCTTTTCTATTTTAACCTTTTCACCTTTTCACCCTTTCACCCTTTCACCTTTTCACTTTTTCACCCTTTCACCTTTTCACTTTTTCACCTTTTCACTTTTTCACCCTTTCACCTTTTCACCTTTACCACCGTTCTTTGGTTGTCAAACACCTGCCGATAGGCCTCGTGGGCATCGAAGTCCACCTTCGTCTTCGTGAAGTCTGGCACGTTGTAGGAGTCCATCATCTCCCGATAGAACTTCCTGGGATGGTGCTGGGGCAGGAGGAAGGGCTTCGTTACCTGACCTTTGCTGTCGATGCTGGCGAGGTAGAGCCGGGCATACATGCCGTCTTCGGCCTTGCTGGTATACACAAACCAGTGGCTGTTTTCGCTCCAGTTGTGGAAACTCTCGGCCCAGCGGCTGTTCAGAGCCTTGAGTTCCTGGTGCTCACCGGTCTGGAGATCCATGAGCCACAGGTCGGCATCATCCTGACAGACAGGGAAGTTGCCACGACTGCTCACACAGTACATCAGCCAGCGCCCGTCGTAACTGGGTCTGACGAGGGTGTAACTCTTGTCGGTGGCTGGCCCGTTCAGCAGCGTATCGACGGCCTCTCCGAATCTGCCACTCTTCGCATCGAAGGCAATCCGGCACAGGCTGCACTTCACTTTCTCATACTCGGCCGGCACCCGGCAGGGCTTGGAGGTGCTGTAGTAGAGCCACTGGCCGTCGTGGGAGAAGGCGGGGAATATCTCCAAGTCCTCTGTCTGCAACAGGGGAGACAGGATGAGTTCATTGCTTCGGGTGTCGAGCACCTCCACGTTGCTGAAACGGTGGTAGACCTCGATGCGCTGGCCGGTGCCGACGAAGAAGGCCTGATGCACGGAGTTGACGGCCATCGCACAGTAGTCACCGTCGGGATGCCAGTAACTGTATGAGCCGGCTGCCTTGGTGGAGTCGGTCTTCGTGTCGAGCCACGTCTGCCTGCCGTCTCGTTGTATCATCGTGCCACCACCCTCACCACGTATCTGCATCGAGATTCTGTCGGGATGGGTGCGGTTGGCGGTATGGCAGTTCATGCATCGGCCGGGAACGACGGTCTCCGTGAGGATGCCGTATTCGTCAAAGGAATTGAGGTCGCGCTGGTAGAGGCCGATGTCGCCACCCACTTCATAGCCGGGCTTGATGCGGCGATAGGTCAGTCCCCACTCGTCGAGCCGATGTTGGCTGACGAAGATATCGAAATCCTTGTACTGAGTCCATTTCCCATCTTTCTCGATGCAGACGGTCAGGGTGATTTTTCCGCCTTGGTTCTGTTCTGTCAACTGATGCCAGTCGTCGATATCGAAGTCAGCCCACTCGCCGTTGGTATGGATCTCGCCGCCCTTGCTACCCTTGGCCACGACATCCATGCAGTCGATATCCTCATCGGCAAAGTTGAAGTTCAGTGGGGCGATATCATCAGGGATCGTCACCCCGATATAGTCAGGATAGATCGACGGCAACTGCTCCACCTTTACGACATCTTTTGGCGACGATGTGCAGGATAAGAGAATTGTAAGAGGTAAGAGGTAAGAGGTGAGAGGTGAGAGAATACCTCGCACGCCTTTCCTAACGCCCTTCCCGTTTATCCCGGCAATCACATTCCTGCCGCTCTTCCCGTTTATCCTGGTAATCATCTATAAACTATAAACAATAAACAATAAACAATAAACTATAAACTATAAACAATAAACAAACCCCACGCCTCATTGCCCCCTCCTTCCTGCCATCATCCTTTTCACATAGTTGCCGTATGCCGAGCCGGGCAGATTGCCTTGTTTCTGGATACACATCATCGCATCCTGATACCCCAACGGCATCTGGCGGTAGCCGCCATACTGCTGGGCGGCACCCAAGTACTGTTGGAACCCTTGCACATTCCCGTTCAGCAGCATCTGTGCCAGGAAGTAGTCGAGGGCCATCTTATTGTCCGTGTTGTTCATCAACAGCAAGCCGAACATCTTGTCGATCTCGTCATAACTATAGAGGAAGTCATTCTTATATCTCATCTTCCGCAGTTTGCCGTAGACGGGATGCGCATCCACCCCTCTTTCCCCTCCTGAGTAGGACTGCCTATTGCCATCCCGCAGGGTTTCCCCTCCTGAGTAGGAGGGGCTAGGGGTGGTCTGATCTGCCTCTATTTCCGCTTCAATAAGGGCCTCCATCTCCTTGGCCCAATCGCTATAAAACAAACTCTTCTTCAGGATGTCGAGTTGCTTCTTGGCCGTCTGATAATGTCCGTTCACGATCATACACTCCGCAATCCGTTTTGTGCATCGCCCGCTCTTCTTGCCATTGAGGATCGACTCCTGCGTATCAAACATATACCGCTGTGCCGAGTTCACCATCCCCAATCGCCAGAAGGCCTCTGCCGACGGCAGCATCGACGTGAGGTCTCTTGTCCTGGGCATCACCAGCGCATCCTCACCGCTCTGGTAGAAGTCGAACATGCGGTCTGCCAACAGCCGTTTCTGCGACAAGGCCAGATTCACGCAGTTACTCCAGAACGGTGTCTTCACCTGATATGCTCCGGCTCGCTTCACGATCTCGTCCCAGCGCTCATGCCTCACCAGATAGTCCATCCGGATCAGTTCATACATGTCCTTGTCATATCCGCTCCACTGAGGATACTGCAATGGGATGCGATAATAACTGAGCCCCGTCATCGCCATCGGCAACGGCCATTGTGGCAGCAGCCAGGCATAGACCGTCAACTGCACCGCCACGAGCCAGCCCGCCGTCCACAGATGCCGCCATCCTGCCTGCACCAATCTGATTATTACATATATCCACACCATCGGCCCTATCAGCCAATAGGCGATAGGAATCAAAACCACCTCTCCTATAATCCCTAATCTCCCTACTATCCACCCCATCGCCATCGCCAGCACCACCGCCACCGGCCATGCCAGCATCACATTGATATCGCCCATCAGCCACCATACAACAGCCACAGGTATCATGCTCAGAATCATGGGGACAGGTCCATGATTCCATTTGGTATCAAGCGACCTGTCCCCATGATTCTCCAACAGCCGCAGGCTAACCCGCTGCAATGCCACAAACAGCAACGCCAGCAACAGCGCCCCCAGCCATTCTACATAAAAAAACTGCACGATAAACTCGCCCAGCCAGTCTGCAAAGCCCCCTGGCAGGCTGATCTTCTCTATGAAATAGTCGCCTGTCCAAAGAAACAACTGGTACTGTTCCTGATACGACAAAGCATGGGGATAGGCTACGTACCAGAACACGAACATGCCGATGCCTACCAGCACCGACAGTCCCCAATTCCAGTATCTTTCCATTGTTTTCGTCATATCCGCTGCAAAAGTACGCATTTTTTTTGAAACCGCCAATCGTTTTGCAGATTATTTAGGGGCGTCAGCAGGACTCCCCTCAGCGCAACTTCACCCAGTAGACCATGCCGGAGGTCTTGCGCTGACTCTCGAACTTGTATTCTGGACGGCTCAGGTAGTTGCCGATTCTGATATACGAGCCCTCATCCTCCGAGTAGGCACCCCGGAACACCTTTTTCAGATGGGCGGAGATGTCCTTCAGCGTCAGCCACTGGCCACCCTCAGGGTTCTCCTTCGATGTGCCCTCCGGCTTCTGGAACAACGACATCAACTGTTCGCCGAGTTGTGTCAGTCGCTGATACCTCAGGTTGTGCTCCATCAACTGATGCTCTTCCTCGCGGGTCAGATGGTAGCGCAGTCGCAGCGTCGACACCTCATATTCCAACTGGGCATAGAGTTGCGGATAGTCTACCGGACTCTCGAAGTCGATGTCGCCCTCCACCGTCACACAGATGAACCTGCGGCTGCCGCTGGGATCCGTCAGGGGCATGCTCTCATTGGTCGTCGCGATGAACGAGGCGTAGCGGCGATGCGAACTATAGGCCTTGCCGTAGGGTGGGCGATACTTCAGGTCGAAGGTCGAGACGAGATACTTCAGCACGACCTGCTGGCGCTGGGTGACACGGTCGAACTCGTCGAGGTTGATGAGGGCAAACGATGTCAGCCCGAGGTTCAGGTCGCTCTCGTTCTTGAAGTTGATACGGTCGTTATAGTACTCCCGCTGGTCTCTGGGCAGCAGGATGCGGCAGAACGACGTCTTGCCGCAGCCCTGACGGCCGATCAGCAGCGGTACGAGGGCATTGCCCGTGAGTTGGCCCTTGCCTCGCCACATCGCCACCATCGACCGCATCCAGATATGGAACAACTGCGGCCACGCCTCATAGTCGGTCTTGATGCGCCTGGCCAACGGCTCCACGCGGTCCTGGCCGTCCCACTTAGGCAGATGGTCGAGGAAGTCGGTCATCGGCTCGTAGAGGGCGATGTCGTTCGAGTTCACATAACGGCTGATGTCCTTGTCCCAGCACTTCACACCCTGCGACAGAGCCCTCATCGTGATAGAGTTGCGGGCCTCCTCGGTGAGATCCTGGAAACTGAAGCCCAGGCCCGTCTTGCGACGATACTCTGCCACGCCCCGCATCACGTTCTTCCGCAGTTCGTAGTTGGCGTTGAGAAACATGTCCACCTTCATCATCAGCAGCGACTCCGCCGGCATGTGTCTCAGCGGCTTGGCGAGACCATTGCTCTGGCGATACTTCCGTTCGTGCTCCGAGCGGTAGGCATTGCTGAACACCATCTCGACCACATCCTCCTCTCGGGAGAACTCCAGGTTGAGGAGCGCCAGCCGGCGAGCCACGCCCATCGGCACTCCCGACTCGCAGCAGTAACCGGCCAAGCGCGTCAGTATCAGATGGTTACGCTCGCCCTTGTCGTCGACGCCCGTCACGTCGTCGTAGGCTTTCTGCAGACAGAACTCGTAGACGAGCCGCATGGCGTGGCCGTTGTCATAGCCAGGCAACAGCCCTTGCTGCGTATCAGCCTGGACGGCGAGCGGCTTCACCGCCCTGAGCAGGGCCGACGCATCGGTATAGAAGGGTTGTGACTGCGGGTCGTAGTACAGGTCGGGGTCGCTGCTCAGATAGCAGTCGCGGTCGAGTGTCGGCTCCAGTTTCTCGACCGTCAGGCCGAGTTGCATGTTGTAAGCCATGCGGGCCTTCTCATAGAGGTTCGTATGGAAGCGCCTCACCTCGTCGTCGCCCTCAGGCAGACTGCCGTCGAAGAGCGCTCCGCGACAGACAATCTTCACCGAGCGGCCGCTAGAGCCGATAAAGGCGAGCATCGTCTGGGGGATCAGGCTCGCCCCCGTCCTCACTGCCTCGGCCTCTTCGATGGAGGCCAGATTGTTCACCTCGAGCAGCACCAGACCGTTGTAACTGCGCATCAGCCGCTGCTTGTTCCTGTTCTCCCACGAGGCTGTGAAGCACACTCTCGGCAGGTCCTGCGTGTAATACGACAGAAAGCCGTCGTCGGCATCATACTTCATGCGGACCTCTGCCAGCGGATAGACGGCCCGCAACTCGCTGCAGATCTTCCCAAAAGCCTGATCCTTGATCGCGCACCTGTTTTAGTATCGTAACCTTTGTCATATCTCATTATTATTGGTTTCGCTCGACAAAGGTACAAAGATTATTTTGTATATGCAACATTTTTCATCCGAAAAATCCGTTTTCACCATACATTCCTACATTTTCTTCATAAACCGCTGTCTTTCAGTATTTTAGTCTATGTATGGTGCCTACATAGAAAACATCAACCCTACATAATAGTGGCATTTTTGCCATTAGTCTGCTCTTTTTCATAGTCGCCTGAATGATGTGTTTCACACTTGTTCCTACAATGGAAACACTGTGTTTCCCTAGGAGAAACAGAGTGTTTCCCTCGATGAAACACAGTGTTTCACTCGTAGGTATTATCATGGAACACGCAGATAATCAGTGATATAGATGTTTTTTTTGATGCCATAAACGGGCTTTTTATATGCTTTTATGTAGGGTTGATGATTGCTATGTAGGCACCATACATAGTGTAAATCCCTAAGTATTAAAGTGTTAGACTAAAAATGTAGGAATGTAGGCCTATTTTCATATTTTCTCTCGAATAGATTTGTTTGAGTCCGACAAAAGTATTACCTTTGCATGCAGAAAGTGTGTTATATCATCATCATGAGTAAAACAAGAAACCAACAGCCTACGAGGGAAGACATCTTCCGCCAGAAGGCAGAGACCTATACCGTGTGCTTCAGTAGCACTTGTCCTAACCGCGAGCATTGCCTGCGCAGTCTGCTCAGCGCCTATACGCCTCACGATAAACTGGTCTGCACGAGCATCAACTTGAACCATCCCAAGACCCAGCAGGCCGACTGTCCGATGTATCGTAACGACCAGACCGTCCGTATGGCACAGGGGTTCATGGACATCTTCTACGATGTGCCTGGCCATCTCGAGGTGAGCATCAAGAAGCACCTTATCGCCACCTATGGCCGCAAGCGCTACTACGAGTATCGGAATGGCACGAGGGCAATCACTCCTGAGGTGGAGCAGTATATCCGTGCCACCTTCCTCCGCTTCGGCTGGACGGCCGAACTGCACTTCGACGGCTTCGTCGACGAGTACCAGTGGTGACTCCCGCCTGCCCC
>ONPM01000102.1 GCA_900319715.1 uncultured Prevotella sp. | reverse complement strand
GCGGGGTCCCACCTCTTCCCATTCCGAACAGAGAAGTTAAGCCCGCCTGCGCCGATGGTACTGCAATGCAATGCGGGAGAGTAGGAGGCCGCCTTCTTTTATATGGAACAGGAGTCGCACATGCGGCTCCTGTTTTTTTGTGTCTTTTCGTGAAAAGCCTATTTACATATCATATACGGGAATTGGGATAATATGGGCTGACTTTTCGGCCTGAGTTCTATGTTTATCCGGTTAGAAATGAAAAAAAAGGGATTTCTGTGTCTAATTTCATTTAAATTCTGTATCTTTGTGGCGTTTTTATAATACCGTGGCAAGGAAATCTATGAATAAGGTCGCGATTAAGTGAGAGATTGTCAGAAGACGAATTGTTTCTAAATGAATAAATATGGACTCATTTGTTTTTTTAGGTTTTGGTGTTGACGCCTGGATCACCATTGTGACGGTGCTGGGCATGTTTACTATTCTGTTGTTTACCAAGTGGCGCAGTGACCTGGTGTTCCTCGGGGCCATTGGCGTGCTCTACGTCACGGGTGTGCTCGATGCGAAGGATGCCTTCTCTGGTTTCAGCGGCACATCGGTTGTCACCGTCGGCGTGCTGTTCGTGGTTGTCGCTGGCCTGACGCATACCGGCGTGCTGCAATGGATTGTGAAGAATCTGCTCGGTACGCCCAAGAGTTACTCAAAGGCGGTGACACGACTGATGCTGCCGGTGGCTGCGCTCAGTTCGTTTCTCAGCAACACGACGGTGGTGACGCTCTTCGTCGGCATCGTCAAGATGTGGGCCAAGAAACTCGGTGTGTCGCCCTCAAAACTGCTCATTCCCCTGAGTTATGCCTCGGGCATGGGCGGTGTGTGTACCCTCATTGGTACGCCGCCGAACCTCATCATCAGCGGACTCTACGAGGAGAAGACGGGCGAGGCCATGAACATCCTGACCACGACTGTCCCCGGACTTTTCTGCCTGGTCGTCGGTGTGCTGTCGGTCATTGCCATGCGCCGTCTGCTGCCTGACCGCAAGGCGCCTGAGAGTGCTTTCGAATCGACTGGCGACTACACGGTGGGACTGCAGGTTCCGTCGGACAATCCCTATATCGGCCAGACGCTGGGCGAGGCCGGACTCTTCAACATTAGCGGCGGCAGCCTGATCAAGATGTACCATTTCGACAATATCCCGATGCCTGTCGCGGAGGACGAGCCTATCATGGGTGGTGACCATTTGATCTATGCCGGACAGATAGACGAAATCCTCGAGATGGCGAATGAACACCAGTTGGCGACCGACTACGGCCATGTCTTTTCCGTCCACGAGATAGACAAAGACCGCCCATTGCGTACGGCATACGTCAACTTTGGCAGCAAACTGATTGGGAAGTCCATCAGCAGCACTTCGCTTGAGAAGGATAACGGTGTGGTCGTAGCAGCTGTCTCCCGAAACGGCGGGCGTCTCGAAGAGGCACCACGAAAGGTGGTACTTCAGGCTGGCGACACACTTCTGTTGGTATGTCCGAAGAACTTTAAAACCGAGACCTCTCCCCTGACGAAGGACCTCCACTTCTTCGACTCCGACGACGTGCCCAACATCGGACACGGAACGCTCATATCCACCATCATCATGATTGCCATGGTGGCGCTCTCCGCCCTCGGCATCATGCCGTTGCTGCAGTGTGCTTTCCTCGCTGCTGCCGCCATGCTCATCTGCCGCTGCTGCAACATGGATCAGGCCATGCGGGCCATCAACTGGGAGATTCTCATGGTCTTCGCCGGCAGTGCCGTCCTCGGCCTCGCTATCCAGAAGACGGGCATCGCCGAATGGATGGCCAATGGCATCCTCGACGTCTGCGGCACCAACCCGTTGGTGGTGATGACCGCCGTCTGCCTCGTCGGCACCTTCATTACCGAGTTCATCTCGAACACCGCTGCTGGTGCCATGTTCTTCCCCATTATGTACGATGCTGCCGAGAAGTTGGGCTATGAGCCGTTCCCCTTCCTCGTCGCCCTCATGGTGAGTGTCAGCAGTAGTTTCGCCACACCTATCGGTTCGCCCACTCACATGCTGGTCTACGGCCCTGGCGGCTACCGCTTCAGCGACTTTATGCGCATCGGTCTGCTGATGAATATCATCATCCTTGCGGCCAACATCTTCATTGTCAACATCGTTTATCCGTTGACGCCCCTGCAATAAAATATTTGTTATCAAAGAGTAGCCCACCATCGACATGGTGGGTTTTTTTGTTGTCTGAATTCACCTTCATGCGACAACTGTGTCACGTTTCCGGCCCGTTGTTACAATATACCCCCTTGTGTCGCAACAACCTCGGACGAAAAACGCGAAAAAAGTTGGAATGAGCCGAAAGCCGCCGTAACTTTGCATCAGAAATCAGAAATGATATCGCTCTTTGACTTACTGACACAGACAGAATATAAAGGTTTGACTCTCAGCGCCTTGAGCGCTTAACACATCAGTCTCCGCCCCGACTGAACCCCAACACGGGCGACCCAGACAGAGTAACTGTTTAAAGACAGAGTAACATAATAACTTTTTTTAGACAGAAGAATATTTTTTTAGACAGAAGAACAAAAGAACAAAAGAAAAATAAAAGAATAAAAAACTTATGTACTTATGTTCTTATGTCTAAAAATAAAAAAAGTTCTTATGTCAAAAACAAAGAATTAAAAAAACAAATAAGTATAAACAATTAAAAAAAATAAAGATTATGAAGAAAAATTCAGTTATGGTAAAGCAGGTGCTCATGAGCATCGTTACCGCAGGTATTTTCAGTTTCTCATTCGCTCTCACATCTTGCAGCGATGACGAGTTTGCAAACAACGTCAACAACACGGAGGAAGGCTCCGACAAGATCGGCAACTATGCCGACTTTGAGCCTTACGGCCTCACCTACCACAATTTCGACGGTGAAGACGACGTGAAGATTATGAACGCCGACACCACGGAGATCGCCGTGAAGAAGTCTCTGGCCGACAAGTTGGGCATCACCAACTTCGTGAACCACCCGCTCGGCATCTGGGACGACCCCGGCCACCTGGCCTACGGCCGCAAGGCGCTGGAGCAGCAACTCGTCGGCGACACCTATATCCTGAAGGTGAAGGGCGTCACGGCCGCCGAACTCATCGGCGACAAGGATGCCCAACTGACCACCGACTGGTACGTGAACACTGACGAGGCCTCTGTAGCCACCCGCGCTGCTGACGAAGACATCCCCGAGTATGCAGCCAAGTACATCGACAACGACGGCCTGATCCACCCCGCAGTGGTGCAGTTCACCGACCCCTACGGCTATGACAAGGACTACTACGTTCCCGGCATCGATGAGCCCAGCGAGTCGCAGACCCGCGCTGCAGAGAGCGGTGAGTACCAGTACATGACCGCCGAGGATATGCTCAGCGGCACCCGCGGCTCGATCCATCCGCGACTCATCTCGTTCCACAACAAGATCTCGTTCGACAAGAACATCCCCCTTGGCAAGGAATCCAAGGACTCTATCAACATCGAGGGTGAGATCCCCGTCGACTTCGAACTCAACTACTTCCTGACCATCGACGGCGGCATCAAGTGGAAGTGGTTCATCCCTTATCCCACCATCAAGAAGTTCGAGACGGGCGTCGACGGCGAGTTCGGCTTCCACCCCTCTGCCACCATCGGCTTCAAGGGCAAGTGCGAACTGCCTGATGACAAGAGCAAGATCACGCTGGCCAAGTTCAAGGGCTTCACCTACACCTTCGTAGTCGGCGTCATCCCCGTGACCGTGACCATCGACCCCGCCCTGAAACTGAAACTCGACGCCAGCGTCACCGCCAAGGCCTCGCTGGGATTCAACTACGACTACTCCAACAAGTTCAAGGCCGGCATCCGCTATCAGGGTGGCTGGAGCACCATCAAGGAGTTCGAGGAACTGGAGAACAAGTTCACCTTCTGCCGTCCCCAGGTATCCTTCGGCGCAGAGGCCGGCATCGGCCTGTTCATGACGGCATCGACGAAGATCTACGGCGTGGTAGGTCCTGAACTGGGCATCGGACCCCGCCTGGGTGCAGAGGCCAATGTCACCGTCAGCCCTGAGGGCGTAGACTGGAATGCAGAGGTGAAGATGACCGTCCAGGCCTGGGCAGGTGCTAAGATCGAGATCCTGGGCTGGGAACTGGCCGAGTGGAGCACCACGTTCGATATCGTGGGCCCCTGGACGCTCCTGAAACTCCCCAGCGACGGCAGCGAGCACAAGACTCCCGCCGAGAAGAAGGCTGAGGATGTAAAGAAGCAGAGGGAGAATAAAATCAACAACTACGCAAAGATGATTGACAAATTCAGTGAGAAACTTGAAAACATGGTTATCAAGAATATTGAAATGGACGGTGGCGAGCGCGATGCAAGAGTCGACGAAATCTTGAAATCCCTGGACGCACAATACAACAGTTGTAAGAATGCCGGTCGTCTGGCAAACTACTTCCAGGAAACCTATGACAAGATAGAGGCCAAATACAAGCAGTTCTGCGCCGACAACAACTGGAAGGACATCGTTGAGAGCATCAAGGGCAGCGAGGCATACACCATCTACGACAAGAACATGAAGGGCTGGGCCAAATGCATCGACTTCGACATGATCCGCAAGAACTTCGTCAAGACCCACGGTCGCGAGCCGAAGATTCAGGAGCAGAAGGACATGCAGTACCTCATGACCAAGGTGATGGACTTCGGAAAGGACTACTATTTCGCTCACGAGGCTGACTACAAGAATGCCTTCGACTGGCTCATGGCTTATGGAGAGAAAACATACTGGTCATACAGCAAGGAAGTCAGAGAGAATTGTGCCTATGAAGCCATCAAATACATTACGCTGGTATATAAGATTTGCGGAATATGTTCAGACAGAACATTCTTAACTTCCAGAAGATCCTGAAGGAAAGAGAAGAACTGATGAAGAAGTGGGACAGCCAGTAAGCATCCTCTCACACAAAGAAAAGCGAGCCGCGAGGCCCGCTTTTTTTTTTGCCCCATCTGGCCGTTGGCCTGCGTACAGACGACGCTACGAGGGTATCATCATCAGCAACGGCAAGAGAAACATCTCAAAAGTAAAAGACTACTGAATATCCCCTGGAATCCGTTCCGATGTCTGTAGCAACTTGTTCTGATGCCTAGAACGGCTCGCTCCGGTGCCTCCTTCAACATAAGAGAAGGCACCGGAACCACTTATAGGAGGCATCAGAACCACTTATAGGAGGCATCAGAGCGATGTGTGGCAGGCAGCGGAACGGATATGCAAGGTGTAGGGAGATCATGTATAGTTGCATAGTGCCATAGTGCCATTTGCTGTTATCTATCCATTCTAAAAATCTTATATTATTATATATATTATATATTATATTATAATATAATATATAATATAAAATAAATAGACTGTATTCTCAACCTTCCTCTCTCCACCCTCCCTATACCTGAAACACCTAATGGCACTATGGCACTTTGGCACTATGGCACTATGTGTACTTTACGCTGTCTGTTTCCTGCTTATACATAAAGCATGATGCGACAACTGTGTCAAAGGCTCCCGCTGGTTGTTACAAGATACCCCCTTGTGTCGCAACAAGTCGGAGCGAAATTCTGGTGATTGTTTGGAACCAGGCGTAATACTTCATAATTTTGCAGTGTCGGAAGGACATTTGGGCTCTTGCCGCCGATCGGGAAAGCGGCGTAAGCCAAAAGAGAAATAATAGAAACAATAAAAATAAATACGATTATGACAACAATGAAGAATCTGGTTAAGACGATGCTCATGAGCATCCTGACCGCTGGGACAATGATGAGTTTCACCGCTTGCTCAAGCGAAGACGACGTGTTGATGGAAACCAAGGGCAATGTGTCGTTGGACATCAACCAGTATGCCACTGCAGAGCGCACCGTGCTGGTGTATCTGGCAGGGAAGAACAATCTGTCGAAATCGCTGCAGACGAACCTGGAGCAGATGAAGGCCGGCTCGAAGCGCATCGGCAACAACACGCTGCTGGCCTTCGTCCGTCGCGACATACAGGGTGAGCAGCCTTGGCTGGCACGTATCAGCAACGGTGAACTGAAAGACTCTCTGTCGCTCGACGATATGGGCATCAGCACCAGCAACATGCAGGCTTGCAACCCGGAACTGATGGAGCGGGTGCTGAAGTATGCCTACAGCCACTATCCTGCCAACGAATACGGCCTGGTGCTGGGTGGACACTCCACTGGCTGGCTCATCGAACAGGAGCCTGGCGACACACGTGCCTTCGGAGTGGACAATGGCGACGGCTATGCCTATAGTAATAACAGCAAAAGATGGATCAACGTGCCGACGATGGCCAGCGTGCTGGAGCGCGTGCCCCACCTGAAGTTCATCTTCGCCGACTGCTGCAACTTCATGTGCCTGGAGACGATGTATGAACTGCGCAACGTGACCGACTACATCATCGGCTCGCCGGCAGAGATTCCAGCCGAGGGCGCTCCCTACGAGCAGATCATACCTGCGCTGTACGAGAAGGACACGTTCTGCACATCCATCATCGACATCTATCACCGCTCCCAGAACGGCGCTCTGCCCCTCTCAGTGGTGAAGACCAGCGCCATCGGCCAGTTGGCCAGTGCCACCCGCAACGCCCTCGACATCGTGCAGGCAAAGACCGGCGACGGCTATGCCGACACGCAGGGACTGATACACTACGGCTACAGCGGCTCGAGCATACAGTTCCACCAGGAGTACAACCTCTTCTACGATGCCGGTGACTTCTTCCGCTCACAACTGCCGGAGAGCGACTACCAGCAGTGGAAGCAGGCCCTGGACGAGGCCGTCGTCGAGAAGCGCTTCGCCAAAGAGTGGCGTACCTGCATGACGTGGCGCTACATCTACAGCGACTTCGAGATGACCGAAGAGAAATACCACGGGGTGAGCATGTACGTCCCACAGGATCCCAGCACGGAGTACGGGACATACTACGCCCGGAACAACGAGGACATCAAGCAACTGAAGTGGTACCAGTCCGTAGGCTGGTAATACCAAGAAACAGCATGTAACATGAGAAGCGGGCCCTGCGGCTCGCTTTTTTTGTGCACTCCGCAACTAAAAATAGCGAAAAACGCTTATTTTTTTTGGAAAAGACGGAATTATTTTGTATCTTTGCAACTGAAAAAGATATTTGTTTTATATGAGATTACGAAGTATGAGAATAAGGGAGATTAACATTGCATGGTTCTGGCTCGCCGTTATCCTGACGGTGTGCAGTATGACGGTACAGGCACAGGATCCTACTCCAAGCGAACTGTATTTCAACAAGACGCAGTTGCCCAACGGGCTGGTGTTCCTGCCGGCACCACCCGATTCGTCGTCGACGCAGTACTTGTACGACATTTCACAGTACGTCTGGGGTAAGGGCAGGCGCCAGGATTCGCTGCGTGCCCGGCAGGCCATACGCGACGTGGTCGTAGACGTCGGGGAGATGGCTCGCGAGTTCAGCCCGGTATTCGGCATGGAGATCTCGAAAGAGAAGACGCCCGCCATCTTCAAGGTGCTCAACCTGGGTGTGGTCACTATGCGCCTGAGTGCCACAAACCTCAAGAATGCCTATAAACGGAAACGCCCCTATGTGGTATTCTCCGAACCCACGCTCATCCCTGCCGAAGAAGACGAGTTGCGCCATACCGGGTCGTACCCTTCGGGCCATACCTTGCGCGGATGGGCCATGGCTCTGCTGCTCAGCGAGATCAACCCTGATGCCCAGGACCAACTCCTCAAGAAGGGCTACGAGTGGGGCGAGAGCCGCGTGATAGCCGGATACCACTGGCAGAGCGACACCGACGCTTCGCGACTGCTGGCCTCGGCCTGTTATGTCCGCCTGCATACAAATGAGGATTTCCTTGAAGATATGGCTGCCGCCCGCAAGGAATTTGCAGAAAAGAAAAAACAATTAAACGATACGGAAGATGAAGACTGAATTCAGAGAAGAAAACCAGAACTATGTGATGACCTTTGAAGGTCGTCTCGACACGCCGTCGTCGCTCCAGGTGGAACGCGACATGCAGGTGCTCTACGACTGCGAGGGCCATGACATCATCCTCGACTGCACCAACCTGGAATACATCACCAGCAGCGGCATGCGCCTCTTTCTCGATCTGCTGAAGGTGGCCAAGAGCAAGGGCAGCAAGTGTACTATCGTAGGGCTCAACGACGAGATCTACGCCATTTTCGACGAGGTGGGCTTCATAAATCTCTTTGATATACGCCAGACGCTATGACGGAAAAAGAAATCAAGGAGATGCAGGCCGAGATGGAGCGGCTGAGAGCCGACAATGCGCGATTGCAGTCTGAGATGATACGCCTTGTCAGCCGCAACCTCAATCTCAGTGAACAGTTAGAGGTGGATGTGGAGCTGCACCGCCGTTTCGAAGTGGCACGGACATTGATGAAGGAGAATATTGAGCGGCAGCGCAATGCCGACTTGCAGGACGACGGTCAGTTGCTGGCCCTGATCGACCTGCGGCTCGAAGAGAAACGCTCCCACCTGAATCCCGACTTCGACACCAAGCAATTGGCCGAACTCATCGGCGTCAGTCAGGAACGTCTCAACCGGCTCTTCCGCAACAAATCCATCTACCGTACGCCAGAGGCCTATATCGACAACTTGCGCACGATCAACGCCATGCGATTGCTGCGCACGCAACCCAACTACAGCATTGCTGCCATTTCCGAGGCTTCGGGCTTCAACCATGTGCGCACCCTGCAGCGACGCATCATGGATGTCACAGGCATGACACCGGCAGACTACAGGGCCCTCTTCACAAGGGATATGTAACAGAGATTCCATTCATCCGATCCACCAAATGAAATCCATTTCCAAACGACTCACGCTACGCATCATGATGGTGGTACTGGCCATGATGTCGGTCATTGCAGGTGTGGTGTATATTGTCGTCGGGGAGTACATGGATGACGAAGCCGAACAGCGCTTTCAGATTGTGGTGACGAGGGCACACAGGGAGGTACAGCGCCGACTGTCGGAAGTATATGTTGCCAACGTCAATAACGTGCATGAGATAGAGCGCGACATCGATGATCCAGACAAGTTGTACGACCATCTGGAGCGTATCGTCAGACGGAACCCCTACATCGTCAGTTGCGGAGTGTTCTTCGTAGCCGACTATTATCCGGAGAAAGGCCGTTTCTTCGTGCCATTCGCTACCCGCGATACGGCCGACGTCGTCAGCGTGATGCGCATCGACAGCGTGTATCACGACTACGTCGAGGAAGACTGGTATGTGGAGCGGATGGAGAGCGATAGTGCCGACTGGGTAGATCCCTACTTCGAGAATCCGCTGCTGACGCCCCATATAGCGCCGCGGCTGCTGGTCACACACGCCATACCCGTCCACAACCGTGAGGGACGGCCTGTGGCCGTGCTCTGTTCCGACCTCTCGCTGGAGGATATGAGAAATGACATGCTGCAGAAAGTCAGACAGGGGAAAAAGCACTATGAACAGAATGTGGAGCATCCGTCATACAACTGCATCATCGACCGCCACGGCCGTTACGTTCTCCATCCTGACAAGGACCGCATGCTGAGAGACACACTCGATGCAGACGTGACTTTCAAGGGTAAGCAGGGGACCGTATCTGCCATTATCGACGGTGTGCCGTCGTGGGTTTTCTATCGTGCTGTCAAATACGTGGAGTGGACCGTCATGATGGTGGTACCCGAAGACCTGATACAGCGGCACGGGCGCATGCTGAACATCATCATCCTGGCGGCCATGCTCATCGGTCTGGCGGCCATCTACTTCTTCTGTCGACAACAGATCAGAAAGGTCACATCCCCTCTGCACCGCTTCGCCCGTTCGGCAGAAGAGGTGGCGAAAGGCAACTTCAACGCCCCACTGCCCGACATCAGCGACGACGACGAGATACGCATGCTGCGCGACTCGTTTGGCAATATGCAGCAGTCGCTCAGCCAGTATATCGACGAACTGAAGACCACGACCGCCCAGAAATCGGCCATTGAGAGCGAACTGTCC
Source organism: uncultured Prevotella sp. (assembly GCA_900319715.1). Lineage (GTDB taxonomy): Bacteria > Bacteroidota > Bacteroidia > Bacteroidales > Bacteroidaceae > Prevotella. The sequence goes on along the minus strand of ONPM01000102.1, from coordinate 4,042 downwards.
ATTGCCCGCAGGATTCAGATGTCGATGCTGAGGACAGACATCCCAGAGCGCCCGGACCTCGCAATCCACGCTATGCTGACCCCCGCCAAGGCCGTGGGAGGCGACCTCTACGACTTCTTCCTGCGCGACAACAGCCTGTACTTCTGCATTGGCGACGTTTCGGGCAAAGGTGTGCCTGCGGCGCTCGTGATGACCACCGTCTGCGGAGCCTTCCGCCTGTTGGCAGAGAGTGAATCGGAGCCGATGCGTATAGTCAGTCGCATGAACGAAATGATGAATCGCGATAGCAGCATGACCATCTTCGTCACCTTCTTCGCAGGTGTACTCGACCTCGACACAGGACATCTGCGCTATTGTAATGCCGGACATATTGCACCGCTTATCAACGGGCAGCCTCTCCCCGTGCATAGCAATCTGCCCATAGGGGCTATGCCCGACTGGGAGTTCATAGCACAGGAGACGGACCTTGCCCCGGGCAGCACACTCTTCCTCTATACCGACGGACTCGATGAGGCGGAAGATGCCGGGTACCGGCTGTTTGGTAAGAAACGGATTGTTGAGGTGATGCAGACCGCCTCCCAGCAGCCCTGTGCACTCATCGAACGGATGACGCAGGCTGTGGCAGACTTCGTGGGTGACACAGAGCAAAGTGACGACCTCACCATGCTCGCCATGCAGTGGAAGAAATGAAACCATTGGCATGAAATTAGATTATAAAACAGTAAAGATAAAGGAGATATGAAAACAAAACATGTACAGTATCAGACGCACGGCACTTGTTCACAACTTATTGATGTGACAGCCGATGAGCATGATGTCATCCAGCAGGTGTTCTTCCTGGGTGGATGTAATGGTAATCTGCAAGGCATCACCCAACTGGTGCGAGGGCAGAAGATCGACGACGTGATAGGGCGCCTGGATGGTATCCGTTGCGGGACGAAGGGTACCTCTTGTCCAGACCAACTCTGCAGGGCGCTTGAGCAGTTGAAAAATGCACCTGTCGTAGAAGGCTAGGAGGATGCGTAATCCGGGAATCATGGAATGAACGTTGCGGTGAGGTTGAAGGCTGCGGCTGTATGGCTTTGCAGGATCGGGCATTGTCGCGGATTTGGTATCCAGTCGCCTACGGACTATTGGATGGTGCGATATGTCATCAACGAGCACTGGCCATACTATCAGTATGAGACTTTAGGGCGCCATGACGACTGGCTGACGCGCAAGATGGGACGTCTCTGTTTCAGACTCGCCAACTGGCTGCAGCCGTCGGTCGTAGAGAGTCGCGACTACAGGAATTATCTTCAGGCAGGTTGTCGTAAGACGGTGTTTGGCGAGTCATCGGAATTGGTGGTGATGCCGTTGGAGAACTGCAGTCAGGACCGTCTGTCTTATATATATAATAAGGTGACGCCGCGATCGGTACTCGTTGTCACGGGTATCAGCAAGGTCAGGAGACTATGGCGGCAGATCGTCGATGACGAACGCACAGGCATCACCTTCGACCTCTATTACTGTGGCATCGTGATGTTCGACAAGAAACGGCATAAAAGGAACTATATCGTGAATTTTTAGTTTACAGTTTGTAGTTTATAGTTTATGGTTTACAGATATGAAAATAACAAAGGTTTACACCCGGACGGGTGACAAGGGAGAGACAAGTATCGTGGGTGGTATTCGTATGAAGAAATCATCAGAACGTCTGGAGGCTTATGGCACCGTCGATGAACTCAGTGCTCACTTGGGTCTGTTGGCGGCGATGCTGCCTGACGGGGAACACAAATCGATGATCATCCGGATTCAGCGCAACCTCTTCAATGTCTGCACCAATCTGGCCACAGATCAGAGCCAAACACCTCTCTATGACTCCGCGCATCTTCCCGAAGGAGAGATAGAACTGCTGGAGCAGGAGGTGGACAGGATGATGGGTCTGCTGCCTGAGCGGCAGGGATTCATATTGCCGGGTGGCACTCAGGCAGCCGCCCAGGCTCATGTCTGTCGTACCGTCTGCCGTCGTGCTGAACGTAGGATTGTAGCCCTCTCAGAGGTGGCTCAGGTGAGTCCCGAAGTGCAGCAGTACGTGAACAGATTAAGCGACTATCTTTTCGTTCTGGCCAAAATAATAAATTTTAACGAAAATGTCAGTGAAATAATATGGGAAAAAGTTTGCAGATAGGAAATAAATGATTACTTTTGCGCCCAAATTCAAAAACGAGAGAAAAAAAGTAAATTGTAAATCTGTAAATCGTATATTATTATGTATTGGACACTTGAATTGGCTTCAAAACTGGAAGATGCCCCTTGGCCCGCTACCAAGGACGAGTTAATAGATTATGCCATCCGCTCTGGCGCACCACTCGAAGTGCTGGAGAACCTTCAGGAGATAGAAGATGAGGGCGATGTCTACGAGAGCATTGAGGAGATATGGCCCGATTATCCTACCAAAGAAGATTTTCTCTTCAACGAGGATGAGTATTAAACATCAGATTTTAATCTAAGTAATTTAAAATCAGCGAGATAAGCAAATTTTATTTGTTTGTCTCGCTTGTTTTTTACCACCTAAAACAACACTATTTATTTGTCTAAATTACATCTTTTAACTCTAAAAATAGGGTTTGTTTGTCTAAAAGTTAGTACTTTTGCACATCCTCAGGAATAATAAGACAAACAAATAGTAATTATGGGAAGACCAAAGAGACTTTATCCGTTGGGTAAGTATCGTCTCCGCACTCCGAAGACGATAGACAAGAGTAAGACCTATTCTATTGAGTTGGAATACACATGGAATAGGCAGGTTCTAAGGAAGTCAGCTAATATATTCGTGAAAGCAGCTGACTGGAATCAGAATGGAAACCAAGGGCGTGGCGAAATACGTTCGAGTTACGGTAATGAGTATAAGAGACTCAACAAGGTGCTAATGGAGCGAGTTGATACCATGGATGCACAGCTTGCGGAATACAATATCAAGCATCCGAATCAAATTACTGCGGAGGTGATCGCTGGTTTCTTGTCACACAAACCACTGACACGAAAAGATCAAGGTAAAGACTTCGCAGAGTTTGTATTGGAGCGATTGGAGTCTGAATATTCCCGTCATAAGATTGGACGCAGTAGATATAAGAATGGTATTTGCTGTATGAACGTTTTCACAATCTTCTTGCGAGCAACGAACCAAGGAACATACGAAAAGGACAAGATATATGTGGGCGATATTACCCCAGAGCTGATAGACGGCTATATAACTTGGCGACGAGATATAAGGCAGAATGGTGACGAGACGATTAATCACTCTCTGACCCCAATTCTCAAAGCCTGTTCGTATGCTGCCGAGTTAGGTATGATTGAGCAGAGTGTGAATGCCCGTATTCAAGACATGATGATTGTAACCAAACCGTCACTATCGGATGAAGAGAGTGAATTTGATGGTAAGGCTTTGACCAAGGAGCAGATGGATGCTTTATTGGAATATTACAAGAATTGCAAGGAACCTCGACGATAGGAATTCATGGAAATGTTCTTCTTTGCTTTCCATGCTTGCGGCCTTCGTATTGTTGATGTGATGACACTTCAATGGGGTCATATCAACTTTGAGAAAAAGGAGTTGAGGAAGATAATGATCAAAACCAGCAAGCGCCATGTGATACCTCTAACAGAACCAGCATTGAAAATACTGCGTAAGTGGCAAGAAAAGCGGGTGGGATGTCGTTACGTTTTTGATTTGGTTAATGATAACCTGGATCTGAATGATGAGGAAGCTCTATACAAAGCCCGCATTAATGCCACGAAGTGTATTGGCCAATCATTGGCTGTGGTAGGTGAGCAACTTGAATTTCCCTTTAGTCTGTCTATGCATGTAGCCCGTCACACCTTTGCAGTGATGGCACTAAATAAAGGACTATCAATGTCAGTCGTAAGTCGCCTACTGGGGCATGGCAGTACTGACATCACAGAGAAAGTATATGCTCACTTCCTACCAGAGACCTTATCTGCAGAAATGGATAAACTGCATGATGATTTGGTAGAGTTGGAACCATTTTAGTCAAAATTA
>ONPM01000103.1 GCA_900319715.1 uncultured Prevotella sp. | reverse complement strand
TGATCAACGAGAGGAAAACCCCTATACTAATTGCTATAAACTGTGCCATACCTTATCAAATATTTAAGCCAGAGAAACACATCATCGCCATAGCCATCAGGCCGACGGTGATAAACACGATGCCGAGACCCTGCAGGGGCTTGGGAACATCCGAGTACTGCATTTTTTCGCGAATGGCACCCATAGCAACAATGGCGAGCATCCAACCGATACCTGAGCCAAAGCCATAGACGATAGCATCCCACACGCTAGTGATGGCCTGCGAGTTGGAGGGATCCATGAGGATGCGCTGCTGCATGAAGAGCGAAGCACCCATGATAGCGCAGTTCACGGCAATCAGCGGCAGGAAGATACCCAGGGCTGCATAGAGCGAGGGCGAATACTTCTCGACCGTCATCTCCACCAACTGCACCATACCCGCAATCACGGCGATGAAAAGGATAAACGACAGGTAACTCAGATCGACGCCCTCAACGAGGCAGTCAGGGCCTAAGACCTTTGTCTGCAACAGATAGTTGACGGGAACGGTGACCGTGAGCACGAAGGTCACAGCACATCCCAGTCCTAATGAAGTCTTCACAGTCTTCGACACAGCCAGATAAGAGCACATGCCGAGGAAGAAGGCGAAAATCATATTGTCGACGAATATCGACCTGAACAGTAATGATATTGCGTGTTCCATACTTTTACATTTTTAATTTTTTACATTTTTACATTTTACTTTTCCTTGTAAAAGTAAGCACGATGTACCCAAATCACACAGCCAACGAGAATCAGCGCCATTGCCGGCATCGTCATCATACCGTTGTTCACATAGCCGAAGTTGTAGCAGGCATCGGGAATAATCTGGAAGCCCAGCAACGAGCCGCGACCCAGCAGTTCACGAACGGCACCTACGATCACGAGGATCATGGCGTAGCCCAAGCCGTTGCCCACACCGTCGAGGAACGAGGGCCAGGGCTTGTTCTGCATGGCAAACGCCTCAAGGCGACCCATGAGGATACAGTTGGTGATGATCAGACCCACATACACGCTCAACTGAACGCTCACGTCGTAGGCGAAAGCCTTCAGGATTTGAGAGACGATAGTCACGAGAGCAGCCACAACTACCAATTGCACCACGATACGGATGCGGTTAGGAATTGTGTTGCGGATGATAGAGATGATCACGTTCGCAAAGGCGGTGATGACCGTCACAGCGAGACCCATCACGATGGCAGGCTTCAACTGCGAAGTCACAGCCAGTGCCGAGCAGATACCAAGTACCTGGCCGAGAATGGGGTGGTCGAGGTTCAACGGATTGGTGAAAACCTCCTTATTTTGTTTACTGAATAATGCCATAGTTTACTCCTCCTCTGCTTTTGGTTCAACGGCTGTGGTATCTGCAGGAGCGGTGCACATCATCTTCACAAAGAGTTCGACGGCGTTCTTTCCGGCATCCTTCAGGCCAGCCTTGATCATATCGTTCACACCATTAGAAGTGAGCGTGGCACCCGTCACGACATCTACCTGAGTCGTGGGGTCCTCCACCTTCTTCACAATAGAGAGGGCCACATCCTGAGTGCCATCGACAAAGACCTTCTTGCCGATGAACTTCTCCTGCCACGCCTGAGAGTCCTTGATCTCTGCTCCCAAGCCGGCCGTCTCACTCTCATGATTGAAATAGGCTCCGTAGACAGTGGGCGTCTCATCACCATGGATGGAGATGTAACCGCTGATTCCACCCCAGAGGCCCATACCCTTCAGAGCGACTACGAGGATGTCCTCACCGTCGATCTCACACAGGTAGTATTTCTGTCCGTCCTTCTCTGCTTCTTCCTTCACCACCTCGGCATACTTGGCTTCAGCCTCTGCTCCGTCGAGGTCGCGGATGTTCAGCGAGTAAAGGATTTGCTTCTTCACGTCGAGGGCCACGTTAGCGTCCTGCATGGGCTTGAGAGCCTGATAGACGAACGCCAGCAGGAAGGCCACGATGACCACGAGTACCGCGCTATATATAATAATGTACGCGTTAGAGTTTGTATTCAGTTTCATGATTTACCTCCTCTCTTCAAACGTTTCGAAATGTTACGAGCCACCACAAAATGGTCGATCGTAGGAGCAAACATATTACCAAAGAAGATGGCGAGCATCATACCCTCAGGATAGCCGGCATTCATCACACGGATGATGATGGCCATCGCTCCGATGAGGAAACCGTAGATATACTGACCCGTCGTGGTGCGGCAAGAGGTGACTGGGTCGGTTGCCATGAACACGGCACCGAAGGCGAAGCCGCCCAGCACAAAATGATGCCACCAGATCATCGACTGGCCCGTCTGCTCGAAGATGACAGCCATCAAGGCACCACCCACGAATACGCTCAGCATCGTGCGCCAAGAGGCGATGCCCATCCACAACAGGAGGACGGCACCGATGGCAATGGCGATGACAGAGGTCTCACCGATAGAGCCGGGGATGAAGCCGAAGATATAGTTGCAGATACAGGTATTGGGGTCGATGCCCTGAGCTATCTGTCCGAGCGGAGTGGCTGCGGTGAAGCCGTCAGGCAGGGTATTGCCCAATCCGAAGATGCTGTCCTGAGCCACCCAGACGGTATCACCCGTCATCTTCGACGGATAGGCGAAGAACAGGAACATACGGGCAGCGATGGCGGGATTGAAGATGTTCATGCCCGTGCCACCGAAGATCTCCTTACAGAAGATGACGCTGAAGGCGCAGGCCAGCGCCAGCATCCACAGCGGACAGCCGATAGGGATGATCAGCGGGATGATGATACCCGATACGAGATAACCCTCCTGGATCTCCTCACCCTTCCACTGGGCCCAGGCAAACTCGATGCCCAGACCAACGATATAACTGACGAGGATCTTCGGCAGTACGGCGAGGAAGCCGAAGCAGAAGATCTCGAAGAAGCCAGCACTCTCAAGTGTACCTGCAGCCAGATAGTTCTGGTAGCCGATATTATACATACCGAACAGCATGGCAGGCATCAGGGCGATGACCACCATACTCATGATACGCTTTGAGTCGATGGCGTCGTGAATGTTGACACCCGTCTTGGCCGTATCGTTGGGCACAAAGAGGAATGTCTCGAAGCCGTCGAACAACGAACGGAAGGCATGCAACTTACCTTCGGGCTCGAAGTTAGGCTTAATCTTATTGAGATAATTTCTTAGTAATTCCAACTTCGAGGAATCCACGAACTCAGCGAGTGCAAAGTCCTCAGGACTAACCTCATAGATACCCAGTGCCTCCTGACGATCGATATCGCCAGAGATGATAGCCTTAATAAGATACTCACCATAGATATCCATCGGTAGCACCTTGTCGTACTCACCGCTCATGATCATGTGGCGCTCACCACCCTTGATACGGGCATCAAGAGCGTAGTCCTTCTTGCCACAGAGCCAGGAGAAGTAACTGCGGCTCACGGAGAACTGCTTGAAACGTGGGAGAATCCACCCCAGCAGTTCATCAGCATCGTTACCCTCTGGGATGACTGTAATCTCTGAGGTATGAGCCCCCAGATAACCTTCCTTGGTGGTAGGTCTTCCTGTCAGCACGTTACCGTTGATGATACGCACACTCTTGGAAGCATCGTAACTGTTGCTAAGGAGTGTGGAGAGTTCCTCACCCACGAGCATGTCAACATAGGCCGGTGCCTTGATCTCACTGCCGCAGAGAGCGACGGTACGCTTCAGATTGACCTTGCCTGTATTGAAGAGCCTTCCGATGAAGAGCACCACTGTCGGATCGCCGATGGTCCACACCACCTCACCCTTGTTTACCGGGTCGAGATGATTCACCTGGACGCCTACGTTTCCGGCAGGACACTTGCCCTTGAACACATTGACTTCCACATTTTTCATACCCTCGAGCGCTGAGCCTTCACCCACGCCGAGATAGGTCTTGGCAATCTTCGAGAGTGCCGTGAGACCAGTCTGGAAGTCCTGCTCCTGACCCTTCACCTCGTATTCGAAGTTGGCAGCCAGAGGCTTGTCCCTCAAGGCAGAAACGAAAATTGCCTTAGGCTTCGTCTCCGGATTGGTAGACACAGCATAAGGCAACTGGTTGATGTAACCGAAGAGTCCTGCCTCCAGCAACGCATTCACCACCTGCTCACCACTGAGGTTGCTGACATCCTTCTTGCCGAAGTCCTTAAACTCCTGCGTGGCATCAGCCTCCACCTTGATGCAGAGCACTTTACGACGTTCACCACGCGCCACCTCACGGACAGTACCGCTGACGGGCGAGGCAAACTTCACATCGGGATACTGTTTGTTGACAAACAGGGTATCCCCGGCCTTGACCTTGTCACCCTCACGGACGACCACTTTCGGAGTGACTCCTTCGAAATCGTCAGGCGCAAGTGCAAACTTGCCATTCGATTTCAGCTGGATCTTCTTCTCCTCAGCCCGTCCTTTCAGGTTGATGTCCAAGCCTTTTCGTAAATTAATTACATTTGCCATTTATATAAAAATTAGTCGAGTTGTTGGATTAAAACGACGCAAAATTAATAAAAATTAGGTATATAAAGCGCAAAAATCTCAAGAAAAATGAAAAATAACCGATTATTTGTATTATTTTTGCAAAAGAATTAAGCCGAAAGCATTTCTTTTGCTATTTCGGACTGTCAAAATGATATAAAAATCACAGGTAGTTAGTGAAAGTTTTCAAGTGGGTTTTCAGCATCGTCCTTTGGACTGTCATTGCACTGAACGTGATCCTTTTCACGGTCACACGGCTCCCCGTAACCCAGCGCTATATGGGCGACAAGGTGTCAGGCATCGCCAGTGACATTTTGGGCACCCAGGTCAGCATAGGTCGCGTAGATATCGGCCTGCCAAGCCGTCTCATCCTCAACGACCTCGTCATCCGCGACCAGCATCAGCAGGAAATGATCCGTGCTGCACGTGTGTCGGTAAAAATGAATATCGTGCCACTTCTCGAGGGAAAGGTGGCCATCAGTTCTGCCCAACTCTTCGGAGCCCACTTCCAACTGTACAAGTCCAATGCCGATGCACAGCCGAACTTCCAGTTCCTTCTCGACTCCCTCGCATCGAAAGACACCACCTCGCATACGCCTCTCGACATTCAAGTCAACTCCCTCATCGTTCGTCACACCAGTGTTGCCTACGACCAACTGGACCAGCCAGAGACTGAGGGACAATTCAACATGTCCCATCTCAGACTTCAGGATATCAGTGCATACATCAATCTTCGCGCTCTCACCGACGACTCGCTGAATGTCAACGTCAGACGTCTCAGCCTCAATGAACAATCCGGACTCACCATCAACCGTCTCGGGTTCCACTTCGAGGCCAATCGCGGTCACGCTGTGATCCATGATTTCCTGTTAGAGATGCCCAACACATTGCTGAAGACTGATACCATCACGGCCTCTTATCAACTCAACGGACAAGCGATAGAAACAGGCACCCTCTCCTTCGCTGGAAGCATCCGAGAATCACATATAACTCCTTCAGACTTAAGATGTTTCGACGCGGCATTAAAGAACTTTCAAAGGCCGCTATCACTCTCCACAGCCTTCAACGGCACTGACCAGCGGCTGAACGTTCCCGACTTCCGTCTGACCACTTCAGAAGAAGATATCGATATCCATGTAGATGGCTGGCTCGAAGACTATAGACATCCCTCTGCCTGGCACCTGCAGATGCACCGCATCCAACTCTCCGACACCAGCATCGACTTCCTGTCGAAGGCTGTTCCCACTCTGCCGTCAGAGATAACTCGGCTCGACGGACTTCAGATGCTCGGCACCTTCGACAAAGACCACAACGGTCTTGTCTCGTTGAACAGTACCATCCTTTCTGGTGCAGGTGCTATCGACCTGCGTGGCACGATGGACCGTCAGCAGCACTTCGAGTGTCAGTTGCAGACAGACGATCTCAACCTCCGTCAACTGCTCGACGAGCCAGACCTTGGCAGTCTCATCGCCCGTCTCTCCCTCCAAGGCAATCTCTCACCTCACACCTCTCACCTCTCACCTCTGAATGACATCCAGGCCGAAGGACTCATCTCCCACATCGACTATAAAGGCTATCCGTACCAGAACATCCACCTCGACGGCCAGTATATCAGCAATCATCTCTCAGGCACCGTCAGCGTTGATGACCCTAACGTGAAGTTCAACCTGACGGGACAATTGAGCAACCTCATCACCGAAGCCCCACACGCTCAGCACGAAGTGGTGGTCGAAGGCACTGTCAGTCACCTCGCCCCAGCAGTCCTGAACCTCTCCGACGAACTGGAAGATGCCGTTGTCTCTGCAGACATTCATGCCAATTTTACGGCCAGCGACCTGAACGATGCCCAAGGCAGCCTTCGCATCAGCAATGCCAGCATCTCCGGCACCCAGCATTTCCGACCCTATCGTCTCGATAACCTCATCGTCACATCGGGCTATGACAATGACATCCACTTCGTCTCGCTGAAGAGCGACTTTGCCGATGCCACTATCCGCGGCGAGTTCGATTATGCCACCCTGCCACAGAGTATCATAGGCCTGGTGGGCTACCGCCTCCCCACTCTGCCGGGACTTCCTGCACTCCGAGACGACACCCACAACAATTTCAGCCTGCGACTGATGGTGAGCAAGACCGACTGGTTGCAGCGTTTCCTTGGAGTCGGCCTCGTGTTGCGACAACCCCTGCTGCTCAATGCCCGTGTCAATGACCATACCCGTGAAATCTACCTCGAAGGCGATATCCCCGCCTTTACCTACAATGGCTCGCAATATGCCGACGGTATCGTCAGCATCACCACTCCTGGCGATACCCTCAAGTGCGACCTGGGTATCAGCAAACGGCTCGAAGACGGACACACGGTGACGGCTGTCGCCAATCTGAGAGCAGCCCATAATAAACTCAACGCTTCCCTGTCGTGGGATAACCACAATCCCGCCCAGCAGGTCAGCGGACAGATGAACGGCATCATCCAACTCTACCACAACCTCCATAACGAGCCCGAGGCCCACATGCGCGTCATGCCCTCACACGTTGTATTGAAGGATGGCGTATGGGAAATCGAGCCCTCCGATATCATTTACAACAAACAGCATCTCCTTGTCGACAACTTCATGGTTCACCGCGGCCAGCAGCATATCCTCGTCGATGGCATCGCCTCGAAGGAACACCACGACTCGCTCTCCGTCGACCTCAATCAAGTGGAGGTGGGCTATATCCTCGACCTTGTCGACTTCCATGCTGTAGAGTTCAGCGGCAAGGCTACAGGACGTGCCATCGGGCGTGCCCTTTTCGATAAGTTCGCTGCACATGCCGACCTGCGTGTCGACGACTTCAAGTTCGAGAACGGTCGCATGGGTGTGCTCCACGCTGGTGTGAACTGGAACCAGGATGCCCAGCAGATAGACATCCGTGCGGTAGCCAAAGACGGTCCTGGCGTGAACACCTTCATCAACGGGTATGTCTCGCCTGTCCACAACACCATCGACCTCGCCATCCAGGCCGACAGCACATACATCGACTTCATGCACAGTTTCACCCAGAGTTTCCTCAGTCAGATCACGGGACACACCAGTGGCGACGTCCGACTGGCTGGCACGCTTGATAACATCAACCTCACGGGACAACTCGTGGTGGACGGCAACCTGACTGTCGAGGCGCTGAACACTACCTATTACCTCCAGCGAGACACCGTCGTCTTCATTCCTGACGACATCCGCCTGAACCGTCTGGCTGTCCGCGACCGCGAAGGCCACGAGGCCTACATCACGGGAGGCATTCACCACCAGCACCTCACCCACCTCACCTTCGACCTGCAAGCCGAGACAGACAACCTGCTGGCCTACGACTTCACCAGTTTCGGGAAGTCTGCCTTCTACGGTACTGTCTACGCCTCAGGCATCGTCAACATTGAGGGTCGCCCGGGCGAAGTGAGCATCGACTGTAACGTCACCCCCCTGAAGAACTCCTTCTTCGTCTACAATACCGCCAATCCCGATGCTGCCTCCCGCTCAGAGTTCATCCAGTGGGAGGAAGATTTGTTTACAGTTGACAGTTTACAGATTACAGATGATTACAATATAGGCGGAGAAGGGCTTGCCAGTAAATCAACTGTAAATCGTCAAGCGACAAGCGTAAACCATCAACCGTCAACTGTAAACTCCTATAGGACCGACATCTATCTCAACCTGCTCATCAATGCCACTCCCGATGCCACGCTACGCCTGCTGATGGATGCCAACACCAACGACTACATCACCCTCAATGGCGAAGGAGCCATCCGCGCCACCTACCACAACAAGGGCGGCTTCAACATGTACGGCACGTTCAATGTGGATCATGGCACCTATGGCGTCACCATCCAGAACATCATCAAGAAGAATTTCATCTTCAACTCAGGTGGCACGATCATCTTCGGCGGCGACCCCTACCAGGCCGCACTCAACCTGCAGGCCGTACACACCGTCAGTGGCGTCAGCCTATCCGACCTGAACATCGGCAACTCGTTCTCAAGCAACACCATCCGTGTGAACTGTCTGATGAACATCTCGGGCATCGCCGCAGCACCACAGGTGGACTTCGACCTGGAGATGCCCACCGTCAATGCCGACGAACAGCAGATGATACGCTCCATCATCAACGGACAGCAGGAGATGAACCAGCAGGTGATTTATCTGCTCGGCATCGGGCGCTTCTACACCCAGGGCTCCAACAATGCGGGCAACACCACGCAGGGCGACCAGACCTCGCTGGCCATGCAGAGTATCCTCTCCGGCACCCTCTCCGCCCAGATCAACAATATCCTGAACCAGTTCCTCAAGAACGACAACTGGAACTTCGGTGCGAACATCACCACAGGCAACGAGGGCTGGCACAATGCCGAATACGAGGGTATCGTCAATGCCCGCATGCTCAACAACCGCCTCTTGCTCAACGGACAGTTCGGCTATCGCGACAATGCCAAGCAGGCCACACCGTCGTTCATCGGCGACTTCGACCTGCAGTACCTCCTCTACCCCAACGGCAACCTGGCCTTGAAGGTCTACAACCAGACCAACGACCGCTACTTCACCAAGTCGTCGCTCAACACCCAGGGTCTGGGCATCATCATGAAAAAAGACTTCAACGGTCTCCGTGACCTCTTCACCACCAAGAAGCGGAAGAAGAAGAAATCGCAGACACCTTAAATATATAGTTTATAGTTGATAGTATAATAGGAATCATCTGTAGCCGAGGCTGATCGTCTCGTCACAAAGCGTGCTCACCGAAGAGCGGTGAGTAATGAAGATCATTGTCTTCTGCGGGAAGGCTTCGAACAGTCGCCGATAGAGTTCCCGTTCCGTAGGCTCGTCGAGCGAACTGCTGATCTCGTCGAGCAGCAGTAGATTGCCAGGCCTGAGCAGTCCGCGTGCGATGGCGATGCGCTGAGCCTGACCCTCGCTGAGTCCGCCACCGCGTTCGCCCAGTTCCGTATCGAGGCCTTCGGGCAGTTCAGACACGAAGTCGGCACAGGCCGTATGCAGCACGGTCTTCAGGTCCTCGTCCGTCGCATCTGGCTTGGCCAGTTGCAGGTTATAACGGATGGTACCGCTCATCAGGGTGTTACCCTGTGGCACGAAGCAGCAGTCGCCGCCTACCGCGACACGCCCCTCAGTCGGCTCGATGAATCCGAGTATCAGCCTGAACAGCGTCGTCTTGCCGATGCCTGTCTCACCCATGATAGCCGTCTTCGAACCCGTCTTGAAGGTGTGTGTGAAGTGCGACAGTATCTCGCGGTCGCCCTTGGCATAGCGGAAGCATACGCCCTCAAAGTCTATGCTGCCTTCATCTGTCGCAGCGGTCTTTGTCTGGCCTTCCGAAGACTTCTGGTCCTTCGGGGCCATCTGTTCCAGTTCCTCCAGGCGGTCGATGCTTGCCGAGGCATGTATCACGCTGGGAATCATGTTCAGCAGTTGCAGTATCGGATGCTGGATCATGCCTACCAGTTGCAGGAACGAGGTCATCACGCCAAACGAGATTGTACCGTTTCTGAGGCCGATGCCACCCCATACGAAAGCCAGCAGATAGCCGAGTCCGAAGGCGCAGCCGAGCACGATTCTCATGACGACGGTGAACCTCATGCGTCGCATCACGTTCCCGCGCAGTCGCTGCTGCATCATATCGAGCCGTTCCGTCACCCACTGTTCACTGCCCAGCGAGCGCAGCACGGCGTTGTGCTCCATTCCCTCCTGCACCTGCATCTGGATGCGGCTCTCGTCCTGCCGGATGTCGAGTGTCATCTTCCTCAGTCTCCTAGAGATGAGTTTGCCGAAGACGAGGGCCACAGGCGTGAGCAGCAGCAGAGCCCATGCCAGGCGGGCGTCGAACCATCTCATGAGCAGGAAGGCTCCAGAGAGTTGTATCACCGTGACGGCCATCTGCGGCAACGTGTCCGTAGTCGTGCTGCTGACGGTCTCGATATCCTTCGCCAGTCGCGAGGTCACGTCGCCCGAGTGCAGTTCCTGGTCGTCATAGAGCCTGCGGCGGAACAGGCTGCTGAAGATGCGCAGGCGCAGGGCATTGGTCTGGCGGACGTTCGCCGTCGTCCTCAGCCAGTAGCCCACCTGCCTCAGCAGCACACCGCCCACGACCGTAGCCACGAGGCAGAGCACCATCTCCAGCATATCGTCGGCAGAGCCCGTGCGGATTGTGACGTCGATGAACTTCCTGCTGAGCCACACCATGAGCAGTCCGAAAGTCACCTGTCCGATACCCGCCACGATGCACACCACCGAGTTCAGGCGGATGCCGCGGGAGTTATGCCATAGCCATACGATGTATTTCATTCTTTCTTCATTTCAAGCCCTTGACGTGACGGTAGATATAGAGCAGGTATCGGCGTACGGGTCGGAGATACCACCACCCCTTGGCGGCCCATCGGCGCCAGGGCGTATACAGGTCGTGACGCTGGTTGTCGGCTCCCACCACGTGGGTGGCCAGGGCCCTGACGTCACGCTTCTGGCACGACTCCGTTCCCCTGAGGTTCCCGTCGCCCATCAGCGTCACCTCGTCACCCTCGATACGGATCACACGGTGCACCACGTAGCGGCAGTCCTCCACCCATGCCAGCACCACATCGCCCACCTTGATGCCGGTGGGCTTCTGCAGGATCACGCTCTCACGCCCGCCGATGATAAACGGCCGCATGCTCCGCCCGTCTACGGGCAGGGTCACGCTCACACCGTCGTTCACCAGTCTGACGGCTTCATTGATAATCATCACGTCATTCATCATTTCAGCCTGCAAAAGTACGCATTTATTCCGAGATATGGCCCACATTATTTATTTAAATAAGTTAAAACCCCTATTTTAATAAACTCTAAAACACACCGCCATTATTTGCAGGTCTCGGGAAAAACCCCTAACTTTGCCGTCCAAATGAACGAGACCTACGAACAGTTATTCGGCTTGCTGCGGACCGCCTTCGGCATAGAAACCGCTTCAGACAAGCCTCTGACGGAGCAACAGTGGCTTCGCCTCTACCAGTGCGCCATGCAGCAGTCCCTCACGGGGGTGGTCTATCAGTCCCTCAGCCTCCAGCGCCCCCAGGGCGAACGGTCGCTGGAGATACTGATGCAGTGGCTGGGCGACACAGAGGCCATCAGCGGCCTGAACCGCCTGCTGAATGCAGAGGCCGCACGGCTCACCGGCCTGTTCGAGGCCGAAGGCCACCACACCGCCATCCTCAAGGGTCAGGCCAACGCACGCCTCTACCCCAACCCCCTGAGCCGTCAGCCCGGCGACATCGACATCTGGGTCGACGGAGGGCTGGAGCGCGTCACGACCATGCTCCGGCGGCTGGGACTGGCCGACGAGAAGCCGATGCCCGAGATATCCCTGACGGGAGAGAACACCACCAGTTACCATCACATCCATCTGGCGACCAACGACAAGGGCATCGACGTGGAGGTCCACTTCCGTCCCTCGTCGGGCAACATGAACCCCTTCACCAACCGCCGCCTGCAACGGTGGCTCGAACAGGAGATCCAGACCACCGTCAGCGTCGACGAGGGTTTCCGCGTGCCCACGATACCCTTCGCCCTGATCATGCAACTCGCCCACATCCAGCGCCATTTCCTCAGCAGCGGGCTCGGACTGCGCCAGGTGTGCGACTACTACTGGCTGCTGCGCCACGCCACAGCCGACGACCGTCAGAAGGTGTCGCAGTTGCTGCGCCCGTTCGGCCTGCGCCACATGGCCGAGGCCCTGATGTGGGTGCTCGGCTCTGTGCTGCGGATCGACCCGGCGCTGATGATCGCAAGCCCTGATGAGCGCCGCGGACGGTGGATGCTCAGCGAGATCATGGCCAACGGCAACTTCGGGCAGTTCTCACCCCTGTGGCAGAA
>ONPM01000123.1 GCA_900319715.1 uncultured Prevotella sp. | reverse complement strand
GCGGGTTTCTGCTTTACGCCTGCCTAAATAGATGGCTCCGGCAAGAGCGGCAACACCACTGGAGGCATGCACCACGATGCCTCCGGCAAAGTCGATGACGCCCCAACGGCAGAACAGCCCCTCTGGATGCCAGGTCATGTGGGCCAGCGGACAATAGATCATGAAGAAGAAAAACATCATGAAGAACATATAGGCAGAGAAACGTACACGTTCGGCAAACGACCCCGTGATCAGCGACGGGGTGATGATGGCAAACTTCATCTGAAACAAGGCAAAGAGAGCCAGTGGAATAGTGGCTCCACCTAATATATTACCCGCGGGCGTAGTATAGATAGCACCTCCTACGTTGTAGAACATGGGGAACGTCAGCGGATTGCCAATAACACCTCCGATATCATCGCCAAAACAGAGTGAGAATCCAATCACCACCCACAGGACTGAAATCAGTCCCATCGCAATAAACGACTGGAGCATGGTGCTGATGACATTCTTCGCTCCTACCATACCGCCATAGAAGAATGACAGTCCTGGTGTCATCATCAGCACAAAGATAGTGGCCGTAATAAGCCAGGCTACGTCAGCAGCGGAAATCACCGACCAGTCGCACTCAAATGCGGGCTCACCTATAAACACACCGGCAATGGCTATCAACGTCATTGCTGCCATCAAGATTA
This sequence comes from uncultured Prevotella sp., assembly GCA_900319715.1. Lineage (GTDB taxonomy): Bacteria > Bacteroidota > Bacteroidia > Bacteroidales > Bacteroidaceae > Prevotella. Next base: position 5,707 of record ONPM01000123.1, on the reverse strand, counting down.
TCCAACGTCTCTTTACTTTCATACAAGTATCATTTTGTTATTTTCAGAGTGCAAAGGTATTGCAAAATGAAAGAAAAATAAAATAAACTGAAACGATTTGTATGTTAAATAATCAAACGGATTACATTGTGTAATATAATTACATGGATTTTGTTACAAATTGACACAAATACGTCTTAAATACTTTCGATTTCCTGTCAAATTGTAAGTTGGAGTAAACAGAATATTGAATTAATCACGGACGATTAACTCAATACGCTACAGGCGATTGTTTCATCAAAGAAGGGGGAAGACTTACACAGTCAGATGACAATCTTCTGATACGCCAGCCTTTTATCGCCTGACAGCAGGTAGATGATACCGCAATAGGTGAAGCCGTGCTTCAAGATGTTGTGCTGCATAATCTTGTTGTCGTGGTGGGTATCTATGCGGATGTTCGTGTCGTGAGAGAAACAGAACTCCATGATGCTGCTAAAGATGCCGTGAGCATCGGGATAACTGGCAATGCGATGGATGACATGATAAGGTTGCGTATCATTTATCCACTTACCTTCATAGATCTTCGTATAAGTCGGTTCTGGGGATGGCAGAAAAGCAAAATAGCCTGCAATGCAGCCATCATCCTCAATGATAAAACCGCCATTCCGTTCCATATCAGCCGTAATGACTGCCTCAGAGGGATAGCCTTCTCCCCATTGGTGCATGTTGCCAGACTGCCGCATAATCCCCTTTGCAGCATCCATGACCTTCATGATCTCAGCCATGTCCGTTGGTCTTGCTTCCCTGATAATCCTGCTCATCTCATTCTGCCATATTTCATGGCTGCATCGATGGTGCGAAGCATGATCAGTGAAACGTTTTTTATGCAGAATCGGCTCCATATTCATAAAATCATTTAAATTACAGAGCAAATTTACACAAAATCCGAGAATTTTCACTATATTTGTGGCGTTATTTAGGATAATTTATAAGCAAACCCAATAAAACAGAGATTTAACTGACAGAAACATATTATATCAGATAAACTATGACATACAAAAACTTTTTTCTTGCAGCCATGCTGCTTAGCCTGATGCCTGTCGCAGTCGGGGCACAGGACACTGACATCAATCGTCGTGACCTTCGCGGCAAAGTGGTTTATCAGGACGATCATGTGGTGTTCCGCCAGATTGACGAACATACATGGATAGGCAACGGTCATCTGGTCTATAATGAGTCGCTCTACCTCGTTGAGGGTAATGACCGGGTACTCCTGATTGACGCAGGGACATACATACCTGATTTGGACAAGATCGTGGCGAAGATTACCTCCAAGCCCGTCACGATGATGCTGACCCATGCCCATGGTGACCACGTGGGTGGAGTAGGGGCTTTCCCAGAGGTGTATCTGAATGCAGGCGACATGACTATCGTTCCGAATAATATACACAACTACCAGGGACAAATCAAGTATCTCAACGACGGCGAGGTGATAGACCTTGGCGGCCGCGAGATAGAGGTCATCTTCACCCCCGGCCATACTGCCGGAAGCGCTACGTTCTTCGACAAGGCAAGGCATTACGGATTCAGCGGCGATGCCTTTGGCTCGACCAACCTGCTGGTGTTCATCAACCTCTCAACCGAGATGTACACCGCCGAGCGGATTGAGCGCTACATGAAGCAGAACGACATCCGTTTCCTCTTTCCCGGCCATTACAGTGGCGACAATCTGGAAACGCTCCAGCGAGTCACTGACATCAAGAATATGTGCCGCGAGATACTGGACGGCGAGCGCCAGCCGACCGTCAGCAACGGCAACAACGGCGGCATGGACATGATGGTCGATGACAAAGGCGTGCGCATCAACTTCAGCAGCCGTTCCGGAAAGAAATAGACTAAACGTCATGACGAATAAAAAATATTTCCTCATCCTCGCGCTCCTGCTTTGCACGACGACAGCAAAAGCGCAGTACAATCAAGTGAACGACATCCCGTATCGCAAGGCGGCGGAAAGGCTACGGGTAGGCGCTTCAACGGATATGGGTTATGCCAAGATGACTCCGGCTTTGCCAGTTCACTCAAATGATATCGTTGCAGAAGGGGAAACCCCTGTGAAAGTCGCTGATTCTTACAGTTTTACCGAAGGACCTGCGGCCGACGAAAGGGGTGATGTCTACTTTACAGACCAGCCCAACAATAAGATTTACCGTTGGGACTGCGAAACGGGAAAGATCACACTGTTCACCGATCAGAGCGGCCGCTCTAACGGCATGTACTTTGATGCCCAAGGCAATTTGATAACTTGCGCAGACATGGACAATCAACTCTGGCGTTTCGACATGCGCCCGGCCTCTGGTCGCTTGCTACCGAAGGGACGAAAGAATGGTCAAGCCGAGATACTGATAACCGACTATCGCGGAAAGTTGCTGAACGGCCCCAACGATGTATGGATTGCGAAGGATGGAGGTTATTATCTGACAGACCCATATTTCAAGAGAGACTACTGGACACGCGACCCAGAGCGCCAGCAGCCTGTGGAAGGCTTGTATTACCTGGCTCCAGAAGGCAAGCAACTGGTCATGCTCGACTCAACGCTTAACCAGCCCAATGGCCTTGTGGGAACACCCGATGGCAAGTATCTGTATGTGGCAGAGGCAAAGGCAAACAGAATCCTGAGATATGACATTCAGACGGACGGCTCCCTGTCGAACCGCCAGGTGTTTGCCGACATGGGCTCGGACGGGATGACGATAGACGACCGGGGAAACATCTATCTGACCGGTGACGGCGTGACCGTATTCGACAAGGATGGCCAGCAGATTGCCCATTTCCCCATTCCCGAGGACTGGACAGCCAACGTCTGTTTCGGCGGAAAAGAGCGTAATATCCTCTTTATTACCGCATCAAAATCCGTTTATACCTTGAAAATGCTTGTGCATGGGGTAAAATGATCTGTTGACCGGAGTGTCCCGATGTGGAAGATAAATGGGAAGAGATAGCCAAAGCCAGGAACCAAGGAGGCTTTCGATGCCTATGTCTCATGCTTGCACCAGTTCTACTTCTTTGGAGCTACCATGCAGCTGAATGTCCTGTCCTGGACCTGATACCTGAATCAGGTATGAGGTCTTGGCTCGAACTCGCAAATTTCAGATTTAAACAAGTTTAACTGGCCGTTTCCCAGTCTCGACTCCCTTCGGTCTCATACCTTCGCTTTTGTATGCTGCAAAGGTACAACTTTTTTTCCAAAGAACACAATCTTTGTACTTTTTTTTCGGTCAAAAGAAAAAATCGTCTCAGGTAGTGCCAAAGGGTTTAGGTTTAAGTTTAGAGAAGCTTATATACATATAAGGAGTAAACTAAACCCGTCGTGTGATTCAGGTACGATTGATTGAGGTTATGAAGGCATGTATATATACATGGTTAAACCTAAACCTTAAACCTTTTTTTTCTTGACCGAAATGGCTATACAGGTGACTGCACTTTATATTATTCGCTCGGCCTTTCTTACCAATTCTTGATAAGGAAGCCCGCCAACTATACGTTCTATGTCTCCGTTTTTCGTGATGAAAAATAGTGTAGGAATCGATTGGATCTGGGCTGCAACAGCAAGAGCCTGGTTCTTGTCTACATCCACCTTCAGGACTTTGATACGGCCTTTATACTCGTCGGCAAGTCGCTTCAACATAGGGGCGAGCGCCTGACAAGGGCCGCACCATGTAGCATAGAAATCGATGATAACTGGCGTGATGCCTGTATAGTTGTACCCTCTGAGGTACTGCTGATAATCTTTGATATTCTCCATAATCGTTTTAATTTTTTAATGTCATAATCTTCGAAGGACAGGCCTGCGTGCATTTGCCGCATTTCAGACAGTCGGGATCGAGATAGCCAATCTCCTGTCCTCGGCTGTCGTAAGGTGTGAGTTGCATCGGACAGACTCGGGCGCAACTCTTGCACTTCATCTGACAGGCACTCGATACGTGGATGTTCGTAAAGGCCTTGGGCAGCGGTGCCTTCTTAGGAGCCACCCAGCGTGAGATAGTACCCATGGGGCAGAACGAGCACCAGGTGCGTGGCGCATAGATGAACGAGAGGGTGATTCCGACAATGGTAGTCACCACGATAATGGTCCAAAACACACGACCGATGCCACTCCACATAGCCAATCCGCCCTCGCTCCAAGGAACGGTTAATGTCAGTTGGATGCCGAACATGCTGAAGATAAAGAACACCATGAACAGGCGGAAGCCGAACGTGCGCACGAATGCCGGTATTGGCTTGTGGGGTGAGTATTTCGATAAAAGACGGTCGTACATATTGCCGCGAGGACATACATGACCGCACCACCAGCGCCCTTTCCAGATGCTGGTCATCACGGGACCGATCATACAAATGAGTGCGATGAGTCCCACTACAGGATAGAACCATCCGACGATGATATACGCGATGATGATCCAATAGAGGTTTAATCCTGGTGTCGCAAAGTGGCGATGGAAGTTCTTTTTCTGATTCATATTCCTTATTTATTCTTAAAATCGGTGCAAAGGTACGAAGAATACAATAGATAAACGAATTATTTTATCTATCTTTGCATCGGTTTTATCTATTATCAAAGAAGCGTATGACCCTTCAACAACTGAAATACATCGTGGCCATCGACCGCCAGCGCAATTTCGCAAAGGCTGCCGAACAGTGTGGCATCTCACAGCCCACACTTAGTGCCATGCTCGTGAAACTGGAAGAGGAACTCGATGTGCGCATCTTTGAGCGCAGCAACAAACTTGTCACTCCCACAGCGGCTGGCGAAAAAATTATCCGTCAGGCGGAAAAGGCATTGGCAGAAGCTGAACGCATTACGGAACTTGTGGCTGAAGACAAGGAGACCGTCAATGGTGAGCTGGCACTCTCCGTCGGTCCTACTATCGCGCCCTACATCCTGCCCAAATTCATCCGTCATTACGTGGAAAACTATCCCTCCGTGAAACTTTCCATCCGCGAGATGAAGGTCGATGTAATGCTCAGCGAACTGCTGTTGGGACATCTCGATGCGGGTATTGCCATCAGCGGAAATACTCGTCAGGGCATCCTCGAAGTGCCACTCTACACAGAGCGTTTCATGGTTTATCTCTCTGAAAACTGTTGGCGCAAGCTGCCCTTTTTTAAACCCGAGAACCTGGAGCATGAGAAGATGTGGATTATGAAGGAGGCACAATGTCTGCGTGAGAGTGCCTTTAGTTTCTGCAAGGCAAGAACCAAGGGTAACCGCGTTTATGAGGCAGGCAGTATCGAGACGCTTATCCGCATTGTTGATGAGAACGGCGGTTTCACCATTATACCGGAGATGCATCTGCCATTTCTTTCCGACCATCAGCGCGAGAACGTGCGCCGCATCGAGGGCGATTATCTCTCACAGCGTCGTGTGTCGCTATACATCCGCGAGGACTACATCCGCCAGCGTATGCTCAACACCATCACAGAAACGCTCCTCCGATTCATGCCCGATGGGATGATGGAAGAGCGGATAGTGAAGTACGGAATTAAGTTGTAGCTTTTGAGAATTATTAAGATGAGCAGTATTGGCCTTTTCATATTCCTGCTAAGTATCGGAGCCAGTTTTGTGCAGCGCACCACGGGCTTCGGCTTTGGCATCTTCATTATGACGATGCTGCCGTTCTTCCTGCCTACATACGGCGAAGCCACAACTCTCTCTGGACTTCTGGCCATTACC
>ONPM01000104.1 GCA_900319715.1 uncultured Prevotella sp. | reverse complement strand
TAGACTGACAGATCAGAACTTGTAGTCCAGTCCTACGCCGATGACGTGGTTTGTGCGTGAGAAGGTCTCAAGACCGTAAGAGGCCTGTTTCTGGTAGTCGCTGTAGAGCGAGCAGAAGTAACTGACGTTCAGGCGCATCTTCTCGTTGATGTTCCAGGCACCGCCGAGGCCTACAGAGTAACTGTCGCAGGCGAAAGAGGTGTCCTGCTGGTAGCCGTCGCTGAGTCCGTAGTCCGTGCGCTGACCGCCACAACTGACGGTGAACTTCTCGTTGATGTCATACTCCACACCTGCGAGTATCTCGTGTGTGCCGTGAGTCAGTTCGTTCTGACGGTCGCCAGCCATCTTGGCGTTCTTATCGTCGAAGAAATGATATTCGAGTGCTGCGCGGAACTTGGGCGAGAACTCATAGCCTGCAGCGATGGCGAGCAGAGCGGGCATGTCGTAGCGCGTGCGTTCGCCATCCTGATAGGGAGTCGTATAGCCGCTGAGTTGTGCATGCAGAGCACCCAACTTCGCCTGTGCTCCCTGAGGATCTGCTGCTACCAATGCGGCGATGGTGGCGTCGCCGAGTCCGGCTTCGAGGATATTGGTGTCGTTCTTGGGGTTCAACTTCGTACGGAACTCGTAGCGGGCACTGAGCGTAAGAGGACCCTGATGGAAGTTGAGACTGATGATGGGTGTGAGGCCCCAGCCCTTCTGGTCGACATCGAGCAGCAGTTTTGCCAATTCGCCCAACTGAGGATGGTTTTTGGCGATCACGTGACCACGATAGTATCCGTCATAGTAGTTGGCCCTTATGCCGACTGCAGCCGAGAGGCAGTCGAGGAACTTGTAGGTGAAGTTGAACTGTCCGCCGTAGATGTACTGCTTTCCCTTCATCTCTGAGTCGAGGGTGTACTGATCAGGTGTGATGCCGTTGGCAGCAAGCATACCCTGCATGAGCACGTTGAACATGGGCACGCCCTCGCTATATTCCACGAAGCCACCGCTGCCCACGATGCCAATCATTCCGGAGAGGGCGATACGGTCTTTCTTGTATGCAGCAAAGAGTGCAGGTACGATGGGCGCCGAGGCGACGCCCTCATAGGTCTTGCCGTTCAGTTCGATGTTACGACGTTGCCAGGGCTTCTGGAAGTTGAGAGACAATTGCAGACCCTCGTGTCCCCAAGCCAGTCCGGCGGGGTTGCTGAACACAGCGTCAATCTCAGAGGTGGCGCCGCGTGCGAACATACGGTCGAAAGCAATGTGGTAGTTGGTGTTGGTCATCAGTCCGCCAGCATGAATAGCGGTTGTCGAGCCTAATGCAAACACTGTTGCAAAAATAAATTTTCTCATCATTTTTTCCGATTCTAATGGTTTTGGCTGCAAAGTTAGCCAAAAAAACTCAAAGAAAGTGAAAAAATGACGAGAAAATCACGTAAAACGTGCTTGCTCCTTTACGTTGTACGCTCGCGGAAGCGTTCCAACAGCCATGCTTTCTGCTCGGCGATGGTCATGTGTGAGTTGTCCAGTTCGATGGCATCATCGGCTTTGCGCAGAGGAGAGACCTCGCGGTGGGAGTCGATGTAATCACGCTCCTCCACGTTCTTCAGGATATCATCGAAGTCGGCAGGCATGCCTTTGGCCTTCAGTTCGTCGTAGCGGCGCTGGGCACGGACTTCAGAAGAGGCAGTGACAAAGACCTTCAGTTCGGCATCAGGGAAGACAGTGGTGCCGATGTCACGGCCGTCCATCACCACCCCCTTGTCCTTGCCCATCTGCTGCTGTTGGGCGACCATCGCTGTACGTACAAAGGGGATGGCTGCGACGGGACTCACATGGTTGGAGACCTCGAGCGACCGGATCTCTTTTTCGACGCACTCGCCGTTGAGGTAGGTGTCTGGACGTCCGCTCTCTGGGTTGAACTTGAACGAGATGTGGATGTCCTGCATCTGCTGTTCGAGGGCATCGGTATTGACGCTGCCGTCTTCAAGGAACAGACCATGACGAAGGGCGTAGAGGGTGACAGAGCGGTACATGGCACCTGTGTCTACATAGACATATCCGACCTCCCTGGCGAGGTCTTTGGCCATCGTGCTCTTGCCGCACGAGGAGTGGCCGTCGATGGCAATGGTAATCTTTTTCATAATGAATATGATACGTTAAATATTAATGATGATGCACTGACGTGGTACTTGCCGTAGGCCACATGGAGTTTGAAGCGCTCCAGGGTGAGACCGCCGCCGAAGGAGAGCCCGGCACCGTGGGATGATGAACTGTCGGACTCGCTGATCTTCATCTGACTGGCTCGACGGAAGTTGTAGCCTACAGCCACGTAAATCTGCTGGGAGAGCATGACGTCGGCTCCTATGGCGATATGGCGCCCGAAGGCCTCATCCCAGTTGTTGAGCCTGCTCATGGTGAGTGAGAAGCGCAGCGGGGCATTGCCCAGGCCCTTGGTGATGCCCACCTGAAGGTCGAGAGGAATCTTCTCGAACGTGTCGTCGTATGCCTTTACCTGTCCACCCAGGTTCTTGGCCACTGCCGAGACACTCAGGTCGCGCTCTTCGTCAAAATAGTTCAGTCCGAGGTCTATCCCCACGGCCATTGAACTGTATCCGGCGATATGTGAGGAGACGACCTTGGCGGTGATGCCGCCGTTGAGGGTTTCTGTGAGGGCATAGGCAAAGGACCCGCCGAGCATGATGTCACGGGCGGAGGTTGTGCCTAAGTCCTGATAGTCGGCAGTCGTTTCGTGCATCGTGCCGTAGTCCATGTATTGTCCGATGGCGCCCCACGTGCCACGGTCCCCAATGCCTTTTATATAGGCGGCGCTTGCTGTCTTGGCACCCTCCATATAGGTCATGTAGTTCAGGTTGATGGTACGGTCGCCCACACCGTTGATGAGGGCAGGATTGTGGAAGATGACCGTCGCATCGTCGTCAGTGATAGTGATGTTCTCTCCACCTAAGGCGGCTACATGGGCACTGACGGGCAGACGGAGGAAATTGTAGGCCGTCTGACTCTCCTGGGCAGAGAGAGGTGAGAGGTGAGAGGTGAGAGGTGAGAGGAATGACAGAAGGCAGAGAGTTGGCAGGTACTTCAGCCAACTCATCCACTGATTTCTATGTTTCCAGACCGTCTTTGTCACGTCCTTTTTCTAAAATCGCTGCAAAGATACAAAATAATTCTTAATTTCACCGATATTTTACCTTTTTACTCTTTTACCTTTTTACTTTTTTGTTACCTTTGCATAACCATTCGCTATATAAACGGAAGAAAACCGTATTTATTATGGAAGAGAAGAAAAGTCGTCAGTCTGACCTCGAAGGCAAGCGTGTACAGGGATACCTCCTTGGACTCATTCTCGTGCTCGCTCTGCTCTTCGTTGCCCTGCAATGGAACAGCAGCGACGAGGGGTGGGCTTTCTTCGAGCAGGAAGACGATCTGGAGGCCGAACTCGAACTGGAACCCCTGAAACGCGATAAGGATGAAATACCCATGATGCTGCCCCAGGAGAAGACGCCTGAGCAACCAAAGAGCGAAGAACTCAAATTGGTGGATGACGACGTGGAAATAGCCCCCGAGATTGCAGAGGAAACGCCGTCTGAGCCTCAGGAGACCTCCGTAGAGCCCGAAGAGCCGGAACAGCCCGAGGTGGTCGATATGTACGATGAACCCGTCGACTTCCGTGTGGTGGAGGATCTGCCGCAGTTTCCAGGTGGTGCTGCAGAGTTCATGAAGTGGCTCACCAAGAACCTGCGATATCCCGCCTCCGCTCAGTCACAGCAGATCAAGGGCAGGGTAGTGGCACAGTTTATCATCAATCGCGATGGCAGCATAACAGATCTCGAACTGACAGAGCATTTGAATCGTGCCTGCGACAATGAGGTGATGCGTGTCTTGCGGATGATGCCGAAGTGGCAGCCTGGACTGATGAATGCCAAGCCTTGCCGCACGAAAGTCTGCATCCCAGTGGTGTTTAATATGTGATCATTGAAGAATATGTATAGTTTATAAAAATAAGGTATGTATCAATCGGAAGAATTATTGAAAATGGTAAATGAGGCGATCGGTGGTCTGAAATACGACCGCACCCCCGCCTCGCTGTATGATCCTATCAAGTATGTGTTGTCGTTAGGCGGAAAGCGTGTCAGGCCTGTGCTCATGCTCTTGGCCTATAATCTGTATAAGGATGATCCCGAGAGCATCATGACACAGGCTGTCGGACTGGAGACCTACCATAACTTCACCCTGTTGCACGACGATCTGATGGACAATGCCGACATGCGGCGCGGTCACGAGACGGTACACAAGAAGTGGGACGCTAACCAGGCCATCCTTTCTGGTGATACGATGTTGCTGCAGGCTTTCGAAAGAATGTCTGCATGCAGGGAAGATAAGTTGAAGCAGGTGTTCGAGACGTTTATGAAGACCACGATTGAGATTGACGAGGGTCAGCAACTCGACGTGGAGTTCGAGACACGTGAAGACGTGAAGGAGGAAGAGTACATCGAGATGATCCGTTTGAAGACGAGTGTGTTGCTGGCTTGCGCCCTGAAGATCGGCGCCATCCTTGCCGGCGCCCCGAAGGAGGACCAAGAGAATCTCTATGTCTTTGGCGAACAGATTGGTCTCGCCTTCCAGTTGCAGGACGATTTGCTCGACGTGTATGGCGATCCGAAGGTGTTTGGAAAGAACATTGGCGGCGACATCACGTCGAACAAGAAGACATATATGCTCATCAACGCCTTGAATCGTGCTGATGCCCGTCAGAAGCAGGAACTGATGCGGTGGATTGAGGCAAAGACCTTCGACCGTGATGAGAAGGTCTTGGCGGTGACAACCCTCTACAACGAGATAGGTATCCGTAGGCTCTGTGAGCAGAAGATAGAGGATTGTTATGCCCGCGCTCAGTTGTATATGGATAAGGTTGCCGTCAGTGAGGAGCGCAAGGCAATACTGAAGACCTATGCTGCTGCGATGATGAAAAGACAGAGTTAAAACTTTGAGGTTTGAGATTTGAGGTTTGAGATTTATGATTACCGAGAGCCTTGTTGATACACATTGCCATTTGGATGGTGAGGAGTTCGCAGAAGATCTGGAACAAGTGATTGCCAGAGCCCGTGAGGCTGGGGTGAAGGCTATAGGCGTTCCCGGGATTGATCTGAAATCCTGTGACTCTGTGATGGCTCTATGCGAGCGTTATCCGGACTTCTGTTTTCCGATGCTCGGCTTGCACCCAGAGGAGGTCCGCAACGATTGGAGGGAAGTCTTACAAATCATAAAACTCAAAATTGAAACCTCAAATCTCAAACCTCAAACCTCAAACCTCAATCCTCAAACCTCAAACCTCAAAGTCTCTGCCATTGGCGAAGTAGGCCTTGACTTTTACTGGAGCCGTGAGTATGAAGAGGCTCAGTTACAGGCGTTTGAGGAACAAGTGCGATGGTCTGTTGGACTGCAGTTGCCGCTGATGATTCATTGCCGGAAGGCACAAAATGAGATGGTCGCTATTTTAAAAAAGTATCAGGAAGATCTGCCAGGTGGCGTGTTTCATTGTTTTACAGGCAACGCCATCGAGGCACAGGAACTTCTGCAGTTCGAACGTTTTGTGCTCGGCATTGGCGGTGTGCTGACGTTCAAGAAGTCCAAACTCCCTGAGACGCTTGCCGAAGTCGTGCCTATGGAACGTATTGTGCTTGAGACCGATGCGCCCTATATGGCACCAGTGCCCATGCGAGGTCAGCGCAACGAGCCAGCCTATGTGGCTCACGTCTGTCGGAAACTCGCAGAGGTCTATGGTGTCAGCGTGGAAACTGCAGGCCAAGTGACGACAGCCAACGCCAAGCGGGTTCTCGGCTATAGTTAACAAATCATAAAGTTCAAAGTCCAAAGTGTTTAGTTCGAAGAAAATGATTACCTTTGCATCCGCAAATCGGAAAGGTCGTGTTTTGGCGATCTCAACGAAGTCAACTGGAGAGGTGCTCGAGTGGTTGAAGAGGCACGCCTGGAAAGCGTGTAGCCGGCAAAACTGGCTCGCAGGTTCGAATCCTGTTCTCTCCGCAGGTAGAACAGGTTCAAAACGCCATAAGGCGAATCCTGTTCTCTCCGCAGGAATAACAGGTTCTATTTTTATGAAAAGACTTACTATTCTGATTACACTCATCAGTTTGCTCTGTTTTTCGCAAACCATCCAAGCACAAGAATCTTCCCCCAAAGATAGCGTGGCAGTGTCCGCCGTGGTGGCTGACGACTCGTTGGCATTGGCAGACTCGCTTGCAACAGAGGCTATGGTGCTCGACGATTCTGAGGCTGATTCAGAGGAGGGTGGTTTCCACAAACAGTTGAAGACGAAGTTTATCGACGGTAATGCGGGTTTTATGTCGCTTGTGGCCCTCGCCCTCGTCTTGGGATTGGCTTTCTGCATCGAGCGTATCATCTATCTGACACTCTCTGAGATAAAGGCACACAAACTGATGGAGGACATCGAGAAACACCTTCAGAAGGATGATGTCGAGGGTGCGAAGACTATCTGTCGCAACACGCGGGGTCCTGTGGCAAGTGTCTGCTATCAGGGACTGATGCATATCAACCAGTCGATGGATGCCATCGAACGTTCCATCACCAACTATGGTGGTCTGCAGGCAGCCAACCTGGAAAAAGGCTGTTCCTGGATCAAACTCTTTATTGCCATGGCTCCCTCCTTAGGATTCCTCGGCACGGTGATCGGTATGGTCATGGCCTTCGACCAGATCCAGCAGGCGGGTGACATAGGTCCTAAAATCGTGGCTAGTGGCATGAAGGTGGCCCTCATCACCACCATCTTCGGTATCATCGTGGCCCTCATCCTGCAACTGTTTTACAGTTATATCCTCTCGAAGATTGAACGTCTGACGGCTCAGATGGAAGAGTCTGCCATCACCCTCCTCGATCTCATCGCTGAGTATAAGAGTAAGTAGTTATGAATGGTTTACAGTTTACAGTTTACGGTTTACAGTTGATTACCTGGCACGCCCAGATAATTGGCGCCGAGTCGTATCTGCCTGTAGTAGAGTCGTATCTGCCTATAGAAGTAATCATCTGTAAACTGTAAACCGTAAACTGTAAACTGTAAACAATATGATTAGTCCCTTCTTCGCCGACCTGTTTCTCTGGCTGATGTACATGATGCTTGCAGCCACCCTCCTGGTGACAGCCTATAGCGTGTGGCATGGCATGCGCACTCGGCGCAGAGGTGATGACATCGTTAACCGCGTGCCGGCTGGTAGGATAGGGTGGTGTGTACTTATCGGACTGCTTGTCTGCCTCGTCGTCACATTCCTCTTAGGGTCGTCAAAGCCCGTCATGACCAACGGCCAGCCCTTTACCAGTGTGTTCTGGCTGAAGGCTACTGATATGTTTATCTTCACTTCCATTCTCCTGATTGTCGGATGTTTCGTAAGCGTTTTCGTCAGCAGATTCCGGAGTTGAATACCACATCGACAGCAGACATCTCGTTTATGTTGTTGATTTTCTTCCTCGTGACATCGTCGATGGACACGGACAAGGGACTTCTGCGCCAGTTGGCACCTCCTCCCATGGAGAATACGCAGCCGCAGGAGGTGAACAAAGACTTCGTCATGCGCGTCGAACTCGACGGCCACGACCAACTCTTCTGCGACGGTCGCCCCCTCACTTCTGAGCAACTCACCGAGGCTGTGGTCTCGATGGCCTCTGTGAACCGCATCGGCCATGTCGTTTCCATCCAGGCCGATCGTGCCTCTACCTACGAGGCCTATTTCCGTATGCAGGATGCCATCGTCGCCGCCTATCAGCAGTTGCGCGAACAGTACGCGAAGACGCATTATGGTAAGGGTTATCGCCAACTATCGTCAGAGGAGCGGTCGATGGTTAATGACTATTATCCGCAACGCATCAGTGAGTCTCTGACCACTCAGAAAGGAGGTGGCCAATGAGACCGATGCGGAGTATGTTTCATGACCGTCGTCATCGGGGTGTCCCTTCACTCAATGTGGCGTCGATGCCCGATCTCATTTTCACCGTGCTTTTCTTTTTTATGATTGTCACCCACATGCGCAGCGACGAGGTGAAGGTGCGCCTTGAGGTGCCTGCCGGCTCGGAAGTGAAGAAACTTGCGGGGCATCCGGCCATTGTCAACATCTATATTGGGAGACAAGGAGGCAAGGCGAAAGGAGGTCAGGACAATACATGGGCCGTGCAGTTGAATGGTGATATGGTGTCGCCTGCTGACATTCCTGCCCGCATCAGCGATATCCGCAGCAAACTGTCACCTGAGAATGCCGAGCGCATGACGGTCAGTCTGCGTGCCGACCGTCGTGCTCCGATGGGGCTCGTGAGCGACGTCAAACAGGCCCTCCAGCAATCATACGCCCTGAAAATCAACTACAGTGCGACAGAAATAAAAAAGTGAGATTTCACAAATAAATCCCCGTCAGTTTCTGGCGGGGATTATTTACTTTTTCACTTTTTCACTTAGAACGGTCCTCTTCCCATGCAACTGGTAGTCCCCAGTGCCGTCAGGAATGCCGTGAGCGCGGCTACTATCACCTTCACCGCCAACTCGATGATACGTTGCTTCTTCATACGATTTTCGTTTTTATTCGGAGGTGCGGTGGTGCGGGGGACAGCCTCTATGAGGCTGAAGGCGCGAGATTACTCTGCTGCGGAATCCTCTGCCCTTAAAGTAACTTCTTCCCCTCCTAAGTTAGGAGGGGAGCCCGTCAGGGCGGGGTGGTCTGAACCGCCGCATCATTCGCTTAACTATTCCCTTGTTCAGACCACCCCTTACCCCTCCTGACTCAGGAGGGGAAGAGGTTACTCTTTCGAAAGAAAACTCCGCACTTAGTCTATTCTCGTACCTCCGTACCCCCGCGCCCCCGCGCCCCCGAAACTTAACCGTTTCCGCCTTCGCCGCCGGAAGCCTCAGGTTGCAGGCTGGTGTCATACGTCTCCTCAAACACCACGTCCTTTACCAGGGTCTTGGCGATCACGAACTTCTGGGTGATCTTGCCCTGCTTGTTCACGGTCTGACCCACGACCACGCGCTGGCTCTCGGGCTGGAACAGCACCCTTCGGGTCGTGATGGTAGCCGCGCCGCAGTCCTCCTTCTCCGTGGTGCCGATGCTGGAGAATCCCACCTTGAAGATCCCGATG
>ONPM01000131.1 GCA_900319715.1 uncultured Prevotella sp. | reverse complement strand
GAGTTGTATCTCACCCGAGCGGATGATCTACATCTCCGACTGGACCTCGCAACTCTATACCAGCGACGACTGGTATGCACGGCTCTCCGACGAAGAAGTGGCCCAGCGCCGCAAGGCCTATCAGGACCGCGGACTGACAATCGACGGGCGTGTGTGCGCAGGTTTGTGCGCCGTTGGCGGCAAGGAGTGCGCAGATCTGTGCGCCGTTGGCGGCAAGGAATGCGCAGTTGGCGGCAAGGAGTGCGCAGCTTCCTCCCCTAAGTTAGGGGAGGCCAAGAGGGGTCTGAACGAGAGAATGTCTGAGGCAGGCAGTCCCAGCGCTCGTTCAGACCACCCCGCCTATCGGCACCCCTCCTAACTTAGGAGGGGAAAGAGATTACCCTCAGGACTACATGGGCATCCCCTACCCCTACATCGTTGAGGAACTGGCCGATCAACTCGGAGGCACACCCGAGCACGGCAATCGCAACTCGTTTATCTTCACCATGGCCTGCCATCTGCGCCACGTCTGCAACAACGATCCTCAGTGGATTCGCTCTGTGCTGCCCAACTACGGCGAGGCTCAGGATCGCGTGAACGCCACCATCGAGAGCGCCTGCCGTCGCAACCAGTCGCAGATAACGCCGCTGAAGGTGAAAACCGCCCTCACCCTGGCCCGCAAGCGCGTGAATCTGGAAAAAGGTACCGACGAGGCCTCGCTGATGCGCCAGCCCATGATGCCCGAACGGCTGCCTGCCCCTGTGCGGCTGATTGTATCCAAGGCTCCTCACGGCTATTGGCCCGCCATCGCCAACACCACCTTTGGCGCCTTTGCCACCTATACCGGAGGCGTGAAGGCTGAATTCTGGAACAACACGGCGATGGAGATGAACCAGTTGCACCTGCTCGTAGCCCCCATGTCGATCGGCAAGTCGAGCATCAAGGAGCCCATCAACCACATTCTCCAGCCCATCATCGAACGCGACAAACAAGCCCGTCAGCGAGAGAAGGAGTGGGCAGAGGAGACCAATACCAAGGGCGCCAACAAAGAGAAGCCCGAGCGTCCGAAAGACATCTGCGTGCAAGTGGTTGACTCGGACATGACCAACGCCGCCTTCTGCCAACGCATGGAGGATGCCGAACGTGCAGGCAACAAGGCCCTCTTCACCCGCATGGACGAGTTTGAGCAACTGAAGAAGTTGGCTGGTGGCTCGATGTCGGAGGTGACAGAAATCCTGCGTCGTGACTTCGATGCCGACGTCTATGGTCAGGAGCGTGTAGGCACGCAATCGGTGAAGACGCGCACCACCATGCGCCACAACATGGTGATCTCCACCACCCCCGCGACAGCCAAGCGATTCCTGGGTGTGAACATCGACAACGGCACCCTCTCACGCTTCAGCATGTCAACCATCGTGAAGGAAGACGTGGACCACCGGCCTGTGTTCAAACGCTACGACGAGGCTTTCGACAAGAAACTGGCCGTCTATCAGGCACGGCTGGAGAATGCCAAGGGGCTCATCGTCTGTCCGCAGGCCAAGAAACTGGCTCTGGCCCTGCTCGACCGAGGTGAGGAGCGCTCGCTGATGATGGGCAACGAGAGTTACAGGCAACTGTCGTATCGGGCCGTTGAGATCGCCTTCCGAAAGAGCATCCTGCTCTACATCATGAACGGCATGAAGTGGACCAAGGAGATCGAGGACTTCGTGACCTGGACGTTCGACTATGACCTCTGGGTGAAGATGTGTCTCCTCGGCGAGGAAATCAGCACGAAACTCGAACAGGACTACCGAATCATGCGCCCTGGTGTGGCTTGCCTGCTGGAACAACTGGGTGACTCGTTCGCACGTCAGGAGTTTGAAGTGCTCTACAAGGCTCAGAGCGGCTCTGTGACCGACTTCAAGAAAGCCTCGGGCAACCTGCTCTCGCAATGGAAGAAGCGCGGCTGGATCGAGGAGGATAAGGATCAGCAGATCTTCTACAAGACCGAAGCCTACTATCAGAAGCATGCGGCATAGAATGGCCGCGTGCCAGCGAAGAGACGCAAGAAAGATGACAAATATGACAATTATGACAAATGACAGTGTCATATTCCGCACACACATCGCACAATGGGCACCCCCCGTTGTGCGATTGAAATATCATGACGTAGGTCAAAATATCAATCGATTGCGCAACCTTTTGTGTTAATATTTAATAATTTTTGCGGTTGTGTGGGAACACAATACATGTTAGTCAAAAAAATTTCCCAAAATGCTTGGTCAATTGAAAAAAAGGCTTTATCTTTGCACTCGTTATCCTGAAAACAATCTTTTTACCTTAGAATGCTAATACCTATTGAAGATATGAAGCGATCGCTTGCGAAAGTCGTCGCTTTATTTTTTTTTGTCCTTTTCGGTTGTAATCGTTAAATATCTATAAAAGTAATCACCTGTAAACTGTAAACCGTCAACTGTAAACAAAATAATTTGTACCTTTGCACCCCGTTAGAGTCCGTTGGGGCAGAGTGAAGTGTGCACGGACGTGCGCCGCCTCGCGGAAAAAACCCTTAAAATACAATATAAATAATGTACGCAATTGTAGAGATTCAGGGTCAGCAGTTCAAGGCCGAAGAGGGCAAGAAGCTCTTTGTGCATCACATCAAGGATGCCGAGGAAGGCAAGACTGTTGAATTTGACAAGGTGCTGCTCGTAGATGCTGACGGCGCAGTGAAGGTTGGTGCTCCGACCGTAGAGGGAGCAAAAGTAGTGTGTGAGGTAGTGAACCCGCTGGTAAAAGGTGACAAGGTCATCGTGTTCAAGATGAAGCGCCGCAAGGACTCTCGTAAGCGCAACGGTCATCGTGAGCAGTTCACCCAGTTGGAGATCAAATCAGTAATCGCTTAATTTTAGGAGGACTTAGAAATGGCTCATAAAAAAGGTGTAGGTAGTTCTAAGAACGGTCGTGAGAGCGCTGCTCAGCGACTCGGCATTAAGATTTTCGGCGGTCAGAAGTGCGTGGCTGGTAACATCATCGTTCGCCAGCGCGGTACGAAGCACAATCCTGGCAACAACGTGGCCATCGGTAAGGATGACACCTTGTTCGCACTCGTTGATGGTACTGTAGAGTTCCACAAGGGCGCCCGCAACAAGAGCGTTGTTTCAGTGATTCCAAACGCTGAGGCCTAATTAAAAAAGTAAAAAAAACTTATTCCAAACAAACAACAGAGTCCTGCGTTCCTCTCGGAGCGCAGGATTTCTGCGTTTTATTCTCCCCCTAAGTTGGATCCGCAGTTCTCCCCCTAAGTTGGATCCGCAGTTCTCCCCCTAAGTTAGGGGGAGCCAGAGGGGGTCTGAACGAGGGAATGTCTGAGGCAAAAGAAACCATTGGTGCTCGTTCAGACCACCCCTAACCCCTCCTAACTTAGGAGGGGAATGAAATAAATCTAGATTTATTTTGCATTTCGCGTAAAAAGTTGTAATTTTGCAGGCTAGAATTGAATTCAAACTTATAAATACGTATTTAAGATGTTAACACTGAAACTCATTAATGAGGAAACAGAGCGCGTGATCCGTGGTCTGGAGAAGAAACATTTCCCCAATGCCAAAGAGGCTATCGACAATGTGCTCGCCGTAGACAAGAAGCGCCGCGAGGCCCAGCAGGAACTCGACAAGAGCCTGAACGAACAGAAGCAACTCTCAGGTCAGATCGGCCGTCTGATGAAGGAGGGCAAGAAGGACGAGGCCGAGCAGGTGAAGGCCCAGGTGGCTGCGCTCAAAGAGAAATCGAAGCAGATGGACGAGGCGATGGCCAACGCTCAAGAGGAGATGACCACGCTGCTCTGTCAGATTCCCAACATCCCCTACGACGAAGTGCCTGAAGGCAAAGCCGCAGAGGACAACCATGTGGTGAAATCGAACCTCCGCGAGTGCAAGGAAGGCGATACCGTCGGCAACTGGGACGTGAATCCCTCGCTCGGCATCCAGAATCCCCTGCCCCACTGGGAACTCGCCAAGAAGTACAACCTCATCGACTTCGATCTCGGCGTGAAGATCACGGGCGCTGGCTTCCCCGTCTACATCGGCAAGGGTGCCCAGTTGCAGAGGGCCCTCATCAACTTCTTCCTCGCCGAGGCCAACAAGGCCGGCTATACGGAGATCATGCCACCGACGGTGGTGAATGCCGCTTCGGGCTACGGTACAGGTCAGTTGCCGGATAAGGAGGGCCAGATGTATCACTGCGAGGTAGACGACTTCTATCTGATTCCTACTGCTGAGGTGCCCGTCACCAATATCTATCGCGACGTGATCCTCGACGAGAAGGATCTGCCCATCAAGAACTGTGCCTACACAGAGTGTTTCCGTCGTGAGGCTGGCTCGTATGGAAAGGACGTTCGCGGCTTGAACCGTCTGCATGAGTTCTCGAAGATTGAGATTGTGCGCATCGATAAGCCTGAGCACTCGAAGGAGAGCCACAAGGAGATGCTGGAGCATGTGGAGGGTCTGCTGAAAAAACTCGAGTTGCCCTATCGTATCCTGCTGTTATGCGGTGGCGATCAGTCGTTTACGAGCGCCATCTGCTACGACTTTGAGGTCTACTCTGAGGCTCAAGGCCGCTGGCTCGAGGTATCGTCGGTATCTAATTTCGATACCTATCAGGCCAACCGTCTGAAGTGCCGCTATCGTCCTGAAGGCAGCAAGAAGCCCGAACTCTGCCACACGCTCAACGGCTCTGCCCTCGCCCTGCCTCGCATCGTGGCCGCCCTGCTGGAAAACAACCAGACGGAGAACGGCATCAAGATCCCTGCCGCCCTCGTTCCCTATATGGGCTGCGATATCATCGACTAACGGCAATGCAGATTTTTCACACGAATTACCTCGAATTGGACACGAATTATTCATGAATTAATTAGTGACAAATTCGTGATCAATTAATGATAATTCATGTTTAAAGAATCAATCATGATAATTCAACACTAAACAAATATGAACAAGATTGTAAGAAAAGAGCAGTTCTCTGAGAAGGTATTCCTTTTTGAGATCGAGGCTCCGCTGATTGCCAAGAGCCGCAAGGCTGGCAACTTCGTCATCGTGCGCGTAGGCAAGAAAGGTGAGCGTATGCCGCTGACCATCGCTGCCGCCGACATCGAGAAAGGCACCATCACGCTGGTAGTCCAGATGGTGGGTCTCTCATCCAAGAAACTCTGTGCGCTCAATGAGGGTGACTATGTGACTGATGTGGTAGGCCCGCTGGGCAATCCCACAAAGATCGAGAAATACGGCACCGTCGTCTGTGCTGGTGGTGGTCTAGGCGTGGCCCCGATGCTGCCGATCATCCAGGCGCTGAAGGCCGCTGGCAACCGTGTACTCTCGGTGATGGCAGGACGCTCGAAGGATCTGATTATCCTTGAGGACAAGGTTCGCGAGAGTTCTGACGAGGTTATCATCATGACCGATGATGGCTCGTACGGCGAGAAGGGTGTGGTGACGGTCGGAATGGAGAAGTTCTTCGAACAGGAGCACGTCGATAAGGTGTTCGCCATTGGCCCTCCCATCATGATGAAGTTCTCGAACCTCACGGCTCAGAAG
>ONPM01000105.1 GCA_900319715.1 uncultured Prevotella sp. | reverse complement strand
GCGATTCTCGAGGACAGGATGTGCGCTTTTATCTGCCAGGTTGGTTGCCGCCGCCACCGGACCAGCACGGGAGAAAACATGTAAATCGAAATTTCGATTTACATCGAGCGCACACGGGGTACGGAGGTACGAGAATAGACTAAGTGCGGAGTTTTCTGCCGAAAGAGGTTACTCTAAGGGCAGGGCGCAACGGGGTCAGGCACCTGTGCGCCCTAGCATTAACCTACTCAAGTTTCCCACCTTTTATAATAATCAAGAATTAGAGAATTAGAGAATTTCTCCTTAGCATTTTAGAGTGCTGTGCGCACCGCCACCGGACCAGCACGGGAGAAAACATGTAAATCGAAATTTCGATTGACATCGAGCCTATCAAACACGAATTACCAGAAATTGAACACGAATTGATCATAAATAATTATATAGAATATTCATGGCCATTCATGGTAATTCGTGTTGAAAGAAAAAAGCGCACACGGGGCGCACACGGGGTCAGGAGTTCTGTGTTTTCGATTTTGCTAACTCGGAGATAGCAAAATGGTATGTGTGAACAGGGCGACAGTCCGTTAACACTATTTAAGGGGATGGGTTGGCGCGCTTTAACAAAATAATTCGTACCTTTGCACGCGACAGACAATTAGACACGTATGTAGTATGAGGAGACTGACCACACTTCTATCCCTGCTCATCGCCCTGAGCATTCAGGCGCAGATGATGAACCCGGTGCATTTTTCTTCAGAGTTGAAGGAACTGAAGGGGGGTGAGGCGGAACTGGTCTTCTCGGCTACCATCGACCCGGGGTGGCATGTGTATTCGACGGGTCTTGGCGACGACGGGCCGATATCGGCTTCGTTCAACGCCGTGAAGATGGACGGGGCAGAAGCCGTGGGCAAGTTGCTGGCGCGCGGCAACGAGATCAGGCAGTTCGACAAGTTGTTCGGCATGGAACTGCGGTATTTCGAGAAGGCGGTGACCTTCGTGCAGAAGATCCGCTTTACGAAGCCCGACTACGACATAGACTGTTATGTGGAGTATGGCGCCTGCAACGATGAGAGTTGCCTGCCCCCGTCGGAGATGACCCTGAAGAAGCAGGGCAAGGCTCCTGTGATTCAGGAGTCTGTGAAGAACGAGGAGGGTGAAAAGCGGAAAGAGAACAGCCTAGGCGCTGATTCTGCCGCAAAGGATACCTCCCTCCACACTCCTCCCTCCACACTCCTCGAACCCTCCGCCGGCCTCGAACCCTCCGCCGACCTCTGGCAGCCAGTCGTGGCTGAACTCCGCTCGGCAGGTGAGGGTGACGACATCGCCGACCACTCCTTATTATATATCCTCCTGATGGGATTCGTAGGCGGCTTGCTGGCGGTCTGCATGCCCTGCATCTGGCCCATCATCCCGATGACGGTGTCGTTCTTCCTGAAACGGGCCAAGGACGACAAGGCGCGGGGTGTCAGGGATGCCATCACCTATGGCGTGAGCATCATCGTGATCTATCTTGGTCTCGGCCTGCTGGTGACGGCTCTCTTCGGCAGCGACACGCTCAACGCCATGTCTACCAATGCCGTCTTCAATATCTTCCTCTTCCTGCTGCTGGTGGTCTTTGCCCTGTCGTTCTTCGGATGGTTTGAAATCAGACTGCCCGACAGTTGGGCCAATAAAGTGGACCAGAAAAGTGAAGAACTCTCCACTAAGGCGGCAGCATACTCTTCACTCTTCACCCTCCACTCTTCACTCTCCATCTTCCTGATGGCCTTCACGCTGGTGCTCGTATCCTTCTCCTGCACGGCGCCGATTATCGGGCTGCTGCTGGTGGAGACGACGACCAGCGGCAACTGGCTGGCTCCCGCCCTGGGCATGCTCGGCTTCGCCCTCGCCCTGGCCCTGCCGTTCACCCTCTTCGCCTTGTTCCCCTCGTGGCTGAAGCAGGCCCCTAAGTCGGGCTCATGGATGAACATGCTGAAGATCGTGTTGGGCTTCATCGAACTGGCCTTTGCCCTGAAGTTCTTCTCTGTCGCCGACCTGGCATACGGATGGCATCTGCTGGACCGCGAGGTGTTCCTCTCGCTCTGGATCGTCATCTTCGCCCTCCTGGGAGCCTACCTCTGTGGCTGGCTGAAATTCCAGTCAGACGAGATCGGAGGCGAGCCCCACAAGCCGATGCCCGTGGTGTGTATCATGGGCGGACTGGTATCGTTCGCCTTCGCCGTCTATATGGTCCCGGGCCTCTGGGGCGCACCCTGTAAGGCTGTCAGCGCCTTTGCACCGCCCATGAGCACGCAGGACTTCAACCTGAACACCAAGGTGGTGGAAGCCCGCTATACGGACTATGACCAGGGCATGGCTGCCGCCCGTGCTGAGGGCAAGCCCGTGCTCATCGACTTCACCGGCTTCGGCTGCGTGAACTGCCGCAAGATGGAGGCCGCCGTATGGACTGATGCCCAGGTGGCCGATATGCTGACGAAAGACTTTGTGCTCATCTCCCTCTATGTCGACGACAAGACGCCGCTGGCAGAGCCCTTCGAGGTGGCCGGCGACGGTAATAGCGGTAATAGCGAAGCCAAGACGCTGCGCACGGTGGGCGCCAAGTGGAGTTATCTGCAGAGCCATAAGTTCGGCGCCAACGCCCAGCCCTTCTACGTGATGCTGGATCCCGCCACCGGCAAACCCCTTGCCGGCAGCCGTGCCTACGACGAAGATATCAGCGAGTATATCCGCTTTCTGAAGAAAGGCTTGGCGGAATATGGCCGGCTGACACAATAAAAGGGGCAGAAGAACGTTATTATCCTAAAGAGTTTCGACAGAACGTGAGAAGCGCTTGGAGAATGATGATGACATGCGTTCTTCTGTTCCTTTGTCTTTGCACAAAGGCGCAGGAGTACGTGAACTTGACGCCACAGCAGGTCAGGATCGACTCGCTGTTGCCGGTCTATACGTATCAGAAGCAGTTGGGCAGCCATTATGCCGACTCCGTCTGGCACGTCAGCATCGAGTATCCTCTATTTATAGATATGTCGGCAGAAGACATCCGCCGCTACCAGCAGATCAGCGGCCAGCCTCTGCCTGCCTTGCCCGAGGTGAGGCAGGGGGTGGGCGTGGTGCGGAAGCAGGGCGTGCTCGAGGTGTCGCTGGTACCCTTGGTGTTCCGCGACGGGAGATACCAGAAACTGGTGTCGTTCAAGTTGAATGTGACCGCCACGGGCATTGCCAGGACGCGTGCCGCCGGCACGGACGGAGAACGCTATGCCGACCACAGCATCCTGCAGACAGGAACGTGGGCGAAGATCAGCGTCGCCGAGACGGGCTTCTATCAGTTGACGGACGCCCTGATCAAGAAGGCAGGCTTCTCTGACCCCTCGAAGGTGAGGCTGTATGGCTACGGCGGGGCGCTGCAGCCCGAGAGGCTGACGGGTGACTATCTGGCAGCGACGGACGACCTGCAGGAGGTGCCTACCTGCGTCGTCGACGGGCGCCGGCTGTTCTACGCCGTAGGGCCTGTGAACTGGGAGTCGCCCACCACCACCGTCCGCACCCGGAACCCCTATTCTGAATATGGCAGTTATTTCCTGACGGAAGGCGACGAGGAGCCGCTCTCCATCAGCCAGGAGGACTTCACGGCAGCCCATTACCCCACAGCCAATGACTATCACGACCTGTATGAGGTAGACGACTATGCCTGGTATCACGGTGGGCGTAACCTCTTCGACAAACGGCTCTTCACGATCGACAGTCCGCGCGACTATACCCTCCATGCCAATGGCGAGACCGGCACCCTGACGGTTGCGCTGACCTACGACGGCAGCATCGACGCCACCATCGCCGTCAACGACTCCGTCGTCGGCACCGTCTCGCGACATGTATCCCTCGACAGTTACACGGAGGCCGAAGAGAACGTCACCAACTATCCGCTGACGAACCTGAAGGCGGGAGAGAACACCGTCACCATCACCCAGACCTCTGGGGCGAACCTGCGGCTCGACTATCTCTCGCTGACACTCGATAGCCCCAAGGCCATGACAGACCTGCAGGCCTCAGACCTGCCCGTGCCCGACTTCCATTACCTCATCATGAATCAGGACCATCACGCCGATGAGGCTGTGGATATGGTCATCATCATCCCCACCAACCAGCAGGTGCTGACAGAGGCAGAGCGCATCAAGGCCTGGCACGAGGAGCAGGACGGCATGAGGGTCAGGATCGTACCTGCCGACGAACTCTTCAACGAGTACTCCAGCGGCACCCCCGATGCCACCGCCTACCGACGGTATATGAAGATGCTCTACGACCGTGCCGACTCCGACGAGGACCTGCCGCACTATCTGCTGCTCTTTGGCGACGGCGCCTGGGACAACCGGATGCTGTGTGAAGACTGGAACGACGGTGATCCGGACGACTTCCTGCTCTGTTTCGAGAGCGAGAACTCTTTCAGTCACGTGAACTGTTTCGTCAGCGACGACTTCTTCTGTCTGCTCGACGATGAGGAGGTGATCCAAGACAAAACGTCGTATAAGGGCAAGCCTGACGTGGCAGTAGGCCGCTATCCTGCCCGGACGCAGGAACAGGCCAAGGTGCTCGTCGACAAGACCCTCAGTTATGCTGCCAACGAGTATGCCGGTCCCTGGCAGAACGTAATCTGCGTGATGGGTGACGACGGCAACAGCAACACCCACATGTCGACCGCCGACCGGGTGGCTACCCTCGTGGAGGACAACTACCCGGGCTATCAGGTGAAGAAGATCTACTGGGATGCCTACCAGCGCACCTCTTCTGCCACGGGCTATTCCTATCCGGAGGTGACCCGTCAGATCAAGCAGCAGATGGCTGACGGGGCGCTGTTCATGAACTATAATGGTCATGGTGCGCCTTATGCCTTCTCCCACGAACTGGTGATGAAACTGGCCGATTTCGAGACCTCTGCCACCAACCGTCTGCCGTTGTGGCTTACCGCCTCCTGCGATATCATGCCCTTCGACGGACAGGAAGACAATATCGGCGAGACCGTCATGCTCAGTCAGAGGGGTGGGGGTGTGGCCTTCTTCGGCACCACCCGTACGGTCTATGCCAACTACAACGAGGCGATGAACCTTGCCTTCACCAAGTATGTGCTCAGTCCTGGCTACACCATCGGCGAGGCGGCCAGACAGGCGAAGTGCGACCTCGTCAGCACCGGTCGTGACACATCGCCCAACAAACTGCAATATTCGCTCCTGGGTGATCCGGCCCTTCGGTTAGCCTGCCCCCAGGCTCAGGTCGTCATCGACAGCATCAACGGCCAGCCTGCGGGCGCTGCTGTCACCCTCGGTGCCGGTTCCATCGCTACGGTCACAGGCCATGTCGTACGGGGGAAAAAGGCGGCAGACGATTTCCAGGGTGTCGTGACGGCAACTGTCCGCGATGCCGAGGAGACCATCGTCTGCAAACTCAACGACACCTCGTCGCAAGGGGCTGAGACGCCTTTTGTCTATCAAGACCGTACGAAGACCCTCTACCAGGGCTCCGACAGCGTGAGGCAGGGCGTGTTCCGGTTTACCTTCGCCGTACCCAAGGATATCAGTTATGCGGACGGCAGCGGACTGATGACACTCTATGCCGTCAGCAATGACAACACGGAGACGGCTCACGGGCTGACGGACGGTTTCGTCCTCTCCGATAGTGAGACGGCTGCCAATGACTCCATCGGACCCTCTATCTTCTGTTACCTCAACAGTCGCTCGTTCTCCAATGGCGACAAGGTCAACGCCACACCTTATTTCTTCGCAGAACTCTACGACGAGAGTGGCATCAACGCCTCGGGCAGCAGCATCGGCCACGACCTCGAACTCGTGATCGACGGCGAACTGGCGCAGACCTATAACCTCAACGATTACTTCACTTTCGACTTCGGCGACTATCGCAGCGGTAACGTCGCCTTCAGCATACCCGAACTGTCGAAAGGCGCTCATAACCTGCAGTTCAGGGCCTGGGACGTGCTGAACAATTCGTCTGTCTCCCGCCTCTCGTTCCAGGTCGATGACGATGCCTCCTCGGGCAATGTGAATGTCATCTGTACGAAGAACCCCGTCTGGGACCAGGCCACGTTTATCATCACCCAGAGCATGACGGGTATGGATATGGACATACTGATGGAGGTGTTCGACCTCTCCGGGCGTCAACTCTACAAACGGGAGTTGAAGGGGGTCGCTACGAACGGTGCCTATGCGCTCAACTGGAACCTCTGCCTCAGTGGCGGTTCCCTGCTGCGCACGGGGGTCTACCTCTGCCGGTTTACCGTGGGTGGAACTTCGAAAACCGTTAAATTGATAGTCCTCAAACAATAAATAGGTGGCGGAAACGTTATTATAGGGCGTGAAGTAGAAGTTAAGGACGATTATGAAGATAAAAGTAGATTAAGGAAGATATATGAATATGAAACAATTTAATAGTGGAAGGTGGAAAGTGAAAAGTGGAAGGAGATTACTCCGACCGCTGAAACTGTTCATGATGGTATTCACTTTCCTCTTTCCTCTTTCCTCTTTCCTCTCACCTCTTTTTGCCCAAGACGAAGACAAGGTCCAGATGTTCAATCCCGTGGAACATGCTGTCATTTCGCAGACCATCGCCCCTGATGCCCGCGGTGCCTCTATGGGTGACATCGGCGTGGCTACCGACCCCGACGTGAACTCCCAGTACTGGAACCCCGCCAAGTACCCCTTCTGCATCAGCCGCTCAGGCATCGCCCTGAACTATACCCCGTGGCTGCGGCAACTCGTCAATGACATCGACCTGGCCTATGTGGCAGGCTATTATCGCATAGGCGACTACTCCTCTATCTCCGGATCGCTGCGCTATTTCTCCCTCGGTGAGGTGTTTGCCGACGATGGCATGAGCGTGAAGCCCTACGAGATGTCGCTCGACGTGGCCTATTCGATGATGCTCAGCGAGAAGTTCTCCCTGGCTGCCGCCATCCGATGGATACACAGCGACCTGCGCTATGACTACAGCGAGGACTCCAAACCTGCCTCAGCCTTCGCTGCCGACCTGGCGATGTACTATAACAATTACATTATGCTCGGCAGTCGGGAGTGTCAGTTGGGCTTGGGTCTGAACATGTCGAACATCGGCTCTAAGATCTCCTTCTATGGTGACGACGAAGCCCAGTTCCTGCCTGCCAACCTCCGTCTGGGTGCCTCGCTGATGGTGCCTGTCGACGAGTACAACCGCTTCTCCATCTCTGCCGATGCCAACAAGTTGATGGTGCCCACGGTGCCCCGTCAGGAGGAGGGCGAGTCGAACAGTGACTATCAGGACCGCGTGCGTCGGGAGTACAGCGACGTGAGCAGTATCAGCGGTATGTTCAAGAGTTTTGGCGATGCTCCCGACGGCTTCAAGGAGGAACTTGAGGAGATTACCTGGAGCCTCGGTGCCGAATATGTGTATCACGACCAGTTCTCCCTCCGTGCAGGCTATCACCATCAGTCGGAGTCGAAGGGCAACATGAAGTACTTCACAGTCGGCGGTGGCTTCCGCATGAGTGTCTTCTCCCTCGATGTGGGTTACGTCATTTCCACAGCGAAGAGCAATCCTCTCGACCAGACCCTCCGTTTCACCCTCGCCTTCGACATGGACGGTATTAAGGATCTGTTTAGGAGATAATGATTATGTTTACAGTTTACAGTTTACGGTTTACAGATGAAAACCTGGCAAGCCATTCTGTCTATAGAAGTAATCAACTGTAAACTGTAAACCGTAAACTGTAAACAATATGAAAATAAGAGTAGGCATGGGCTTCGATGTCCATCAGTTAGTAGAAGGCCGCGACCTCTGGATGGGCGGCATCAAGATTGAACACAGTAAGGGCCTCTTGGGTCATAGCGATGCCGACGTGCTGCTTCATGCCGTCTGCGACGCCCTGTTGGGTGCAGCGAACATGCGCGACATTGGCTATCATTTCCCAGATACCTCTGCCGAGACCGACGGCATGGACAGCAAGATTATCCTCCGCGACACCATCGCCCTCATTGCCACGAAGGGCTACCGGCTGGTGAATATCGACGCCACCATCTGTGCCGAGCGCCCGAAGATGAATCCTCATATCCCTGCGATGAAGGCCTGTATGGCTCAAATCTGCGGTTGCGATGAGGACGATATCTCCATCAAGGCCACGACCACCGAGAAACTCGGCTTTACAGGACGCGAGGAAGGCATCTCTGCCTATGCCGTCTGCCTGATTGAGAAATAGCATGTAGGCACAGGATCTATGTTCTTCACTATCTACTGCGGTAGTCTGGTTGATGAAATCCTCAAAGGCACATGGGCACCCAGCGAGCAGTCCGTTGGATAATCCAGAATACTGACCATCACAAAAAAACTAAAAAAGGCCCGCTTGTAAGAGCGAGCCTTTAATGTTTTCAGCGATGAAGTCATTACTTCCACCAGAAGTCATTCACAAACTTGCCTTGTACGTAGTTGGTGAAATTACCATTCTCGTCGGAGATGTTCTTTCTCTCGGGTACAGGAGTGAATGTATCGTCAACCAGAATCTTACATGCAGCCTTACCTGTGGTAGCTGTAAGCTCCATCCATTTGTCATCCTTCTTCACCTCGATGATGATATTCCTGATCTGCTCAGGCGTCGTGTAAGTGCCCTCAACGGTAAATTCTGCCTCTGGCATCTTAGGACTGAGACCTGTGTTATACATCTTATATTCACCCTTCTCGTTGGGCTCATTCTCGCCGAATAGACTGTGGATCTCTGTACCCTCAGCCTGATTTGCACCTCTGACTCTCAGCGGCAGCACACCACCTGCACAGATCAGCTTCAGAGTGGTCACGCCACCTTCAGCCTTCACCACGTCGAAGACTACATCGTTGAAGTCGAAGTCACCTGCTTCTGAAGCCGACAGGTCTTCAGCAATCACGCGGTAGAGCGGGTCACCACCCTGGAATCCCGGGCTACAAGTCGTCTTAGGAATGTTGATGCTGGGCTTGCCAAACTTGTGAGATTCCATGCCGTCGTTCCCCTGTGCAAAATGCGTCTCTGCAGAAACGTATAAGTGTCCGCGATAGGTCACAGCACCCCAGGTATTTGCTATCGACGCTTCTCTGACAATATTCTTGGCCTGGAATACGGCATATCCTCCCGTTAAGGGACCAAAGATTCCATAGGCATATTTGTCATTGTCAATCTCGCTACGCCCTGACTCAAACTGAGCATCATTCTCGACAACGAAGACTGCATTCTCGGCCATCTCGATTTTGAACGGACCTGAAATAGCATCTGTACTTGCCAGCACACCACCTTCACTATTAATCTTGAATGATCCCTTCACTGATGAAATGTTCATCTCGAAGTCGTTCGTCACCCAAAGGTAACAATTGTTGATCACGTTCTCGCTTCCGCCGACATAGGCATAATCCTTGGTCTTCCACTGTCCATTGTTGATCCAGCCAGAGTTGTTAGAGTTGATTTTAGTAGTGCCAGAAACTTTCCACTCAAAAATGTTCAGCACAGCACCAGCATTCACTATAACATCTGCACATTCTATGGTACCATTATTTACGATGAAGCTTTGACCACCGTCGGAACTATTGCTTTCTGCACTTACAGTTCCTGTAACTTTCACAGTACCACTATTATAAAGGACGCTAGTCGTGTTAGCTTCAAATTTAGAACATGTAAGGGTACCATGGTTATATATATGGAGACCGGAATTAGCTTTCAGACCATTTTCGCCATTTGCGATTAGCTCGGCTCCATTTGCGATGTATATATCAAATATGGCATTAGTAGCAACTGTGTTGTCGAGTGTAAGCGTTGCGCCTTCCAACAAGAACAAGTCTACATATTTGCCTAAATAAAACTCATAACCTGTGAAATCGTATGTTCCAGGCTTGAGGTAAAGTCTTGATCGTTGTCCTTCGGTGCCGCCATTGATATGAATATTCTGAACTCCATCGATATAGACTACTCCATAACCAAATTCAGTAGGGGCCCAATATTGAGTAGCATTGGGTAAAGTTTTGCAATAATCATTATAAGAAGGAACACCGGTGAGATCAGGAGCAAAACTGCCTTTGTAATCTTCTGGGAAAGTAATAGAAGTGGGGAAGGTCACACCACCAGCACGGGTGAAGGCACGCGTACTAGAAGGCTGGCGGCCGAAACCCCAGTCTACATTAGCACCGACCTTACCGAATGCTTTCTCAAAAGCAGCGGCGTACTTTTCGTTTACAGTCAATTCCTTCTGCTGATCTTTCTTCTCTTGCTCTTGTCTGTTCCGCTCGTCGACAGCACCTTGATCATAAAGATCATTCTTTGAGCAGCCCGTGAATGCAATGAGAAATGCAATGGCTGCAAAACTTGTCATTATAATCTTTTTCATAATGGTAAGAATAAAATTGTTAATAAATTAATTTAGTACATATCACTTAGTAATCGTGTTGATTAGCATCATGAAGATGTATCGAGTGCAAATATACAAAAAAAACTAATAAATGTAGGCAAAAAGCAAGTTAAATAAAGTTAATCGTTGCAGATTGTTGTGTAAACGATATCTTATCTCCACGGATAGAAAGTCACGCCTATGGTCAGGGCGCGGTTCTTAAACGACTGCATCAGGTTATGCATATCCCCTCTCGGTTGTCCTGCTATGTCGTGAAAGTCGGCAAATATGTTGCAATGTTTTCCTAAGTCCTTGTTCATCTTAATCGAGGCGTAGAGATGACCGTCGTTTTCGTAGTCTCCTCTCTTACTGTTGTAGAGTAACACCGATGACAGCCTGAACCCATTGCCCAGAAGTAGAGTGGGGGCGAGTTTAAGGGTGAAAAACGTGTTGTCGATCGGATCATCGTAACTGAGATGATGGTGATACACGTTCGCTCCTGCCGTCAGTCGTAGTGTGCCTTGATGCCAGGTGAGGGATGTTCCCAAGCCCGTCAGCGACTCGTTGGGAATCAGCATGTCTGAGAGTAATGTGTGCGTCACGCTGGCCGTTGCGGCAAGGTGTTCCGTCTGATAGGTGTAACGGGCCTCATACCGCCAGGCGAGGTTGGTCTTGTAATTCGTGTTGTAGCGGAGAGGCTCCTCTTCAACATAGTCCATGAAGTCGCTGGCATTGGGGTTGAAGAACGAGCGGTTGAAGACAGCCTGTACGAAATGGTGTCCCCAACGGTATCCCACGCTGGCGATTAAAGCGTGGTCGCCTCGACCATACGACCATAGGCTTCCGTCACCCATAATGTATTGCTTAACCCAGAAACGGTTGTACCTGAAACGATCTCCCAAACTGACAATCCAAGGCCCTTTCTTGAAGTCAAGCAGCAGATACAGGTCGTTGTTGAGGTTCTGTTCGCGCCGGAGTTCTTGGTACCATAGGTTTGCATAGCCGCCCTCATAGCCGATGGTCATGTTGAGCGCCTGATTCAGAAAGGGGATGCTGAACTCTGCTATCCACCAAGGTATAGCCGCCCGAATGCCCGTCTCATCGATGTTGTCGCTCTCATAGTTCAGGCCCGTCTCGATATAGAGGCCGGCTTCCTGATCATTGAGGGTACGCTCGTAGGTGGCGACAAGTTCGCCCCAGCGTTGCCTGTTTAACATCTCTAAGTTCGTATCTTGATCACGCACATGGTCCTTATGCTCACCATAACCTTGCGAGAGTTTCAGTTTCAGCAGGTCGTTCTCTGTCGCCTGCCAGTCCACAAAGACCATCGCATTCTCTACACCGTTGCGGGAGGTGATGCGCTCGCCTGACTGTGCGTCAACCTTGCCGTAATGCAGATTTGTCTGGACAAAGGAGCGTACGGTCACGTTCTCGCCTCTGCTGGCAATGTCTGTAAATAATTGCCCGTTGCCGTAGGTACTGCCGCTCAGGCCTACCTTGCCTGTCATTCCTTTGCCCTCCATGAACTGCAGGTCGATGCTGCCCTGGATGCCATCCATGGCATTATTCACGGCGCCATAGGTACACACGATCACCTCTTTAAGGTCACGGGCCTTGATGCCTTCGAGCAGCGGCTCGTAGTCCGCACTCAGCATGATGTCGTCTACGCTTAGCAGATAGTTGGCCGTGAGCGTCTTGCCGTCGTCTGACATCAGTTCCGGACAAATATGCAGTACGTCGAGCAGCGTCATCTCTGAATCGGGATTCAACTGTTCAACATGGATGATGTATTTGCTGCCCTCGTGTTCGATCATCTCTTCTTGGGCCCTCGCTGTAAGGAAGCACCAAGTCATAAGGCTACTAAGCAAGAGGAATTTAAGTCTAATTGCTCGCATTATATTCGTAATTTGGTTGCAAAGGTACAAAAAAAAGCGCAAAGAGCCAAGATAAATGATATAAATAATAAAGAATGATGCCGCGACTCTCGCGAGCCGCGGCATCTGAAAAAGCCTATGTTTAACTAAAAATCCTTTTCTCTAAAAGAAATTTTCAGCCTTCCGGCTAAAAATTTGAAAGTTTAAAAGGGAATTTCACAATTGCCTCCTGTTATCCAGTTGAAAACTTTCTCTTACCAATAACTAAAAACCTAAAACTATAAATATTACTACTAACCTAAAACAATCTATTAACCTTTTGACGGTGCAAAGGTACGATGATTTTCAGAATCTCGCAAGATTTTAGGTCTAATAAGTGTACAAAATCCCCTTATTCTTGACTTAAATCAATGGAATGTGTACGATAACACCAAATAAATGCCTGTATATTTTGGTTTTCTACTGACTTATTAGTACCTTTGCACCGTCATTAATAAATATATAAATAGGTTTATGAAAAAACTGCTTTTTGTGCTCATCCTGTTGATGGTTGCCATACTCATGACCTTGACGCGGCCAGATAAGGAACGACATAAAGAGGCCATGTTGAAGGCCATCGAGGAATATGTAGACGAAGAGTCCAAGGACCGCTTGGGTGATAACGTACTGGCAAAGATCAGCAAGGGTGTTGTGATGAAGACCGCAGAGACGGCCCTGAATTCGAAGTTGAAAGAACATAACTACTTTCTTTGCAATACCACTTCTGTTCGCCTGAGGGGAAAGGACAATACGCTTTCACTGGGAGTCTTCGGCATGGTGTTCACCTTCGACAAGGAGATGATCCGCGATAAACTCGACGAGGCGCTCAAGACGAAGGAGTATAACCAGACAGAGCGTGAGGCGGCCAAGCAGAGCGCCAAGGAATTGAAGAAGTTGCAAAAGGAACAGCGCAAGCGTGAGCGTCAACTCGAGAAAGAGAAGCGTAAGCGTGAACGTGAACTTGCGAAGGAACAGAAGCGCAAGGAGAAGGAACTGCGTAAGGAACAGAAGCGTCGCGAGAAGGAAGCCCGTAAAAAACAGCGCGAGAAAGAGGAATAATGCGAGTATTGATTGTCAACACCAGTGACCGTTCAGGTGGTGCTGCCGTCGCAGCCAACCGTCTGATGATGGCTCTCAACAATCATGGGGTCAAAGTGAAGATGCTGGTGCGCGACAAAATCAGCGATTCACTCACCATCGTTGCCCTGCCGAAGTCGCCGTTGCTTCATTGGAATTTCCTTTGGGAGCGTTTCGTCATCTATTGCCGACTACACTTCTCTCGTAAGCATCTCTTTGAGATCGACCTGGCCAACACGGGATCAGACATCACCTGTCTGCCTGAGTTTCAGGAGGCTGATGTCATCCACCTCCATTGGATCAACCAAGGTATGCTCTCCTTAGGCACCATCCGCAAGATTCTGCGTTCAGGCAAGCCCGTCGTGTGGACGATGCATGACATCTGGCCTGCCACAGGACTTTGTCATGTCACACTCGGATGCCGATACTTTACCTCCGTCTGTCACCAATGTCGTCTGCTCCCTGGCGGAGGCTCAGACAACGACCTCTCCACCAGCGTGTGGCGTAAGAAGGAGCGTATGCTCGATGGTGAGAGCATCTTTTTCGTTGCTTGCAGCCGTTGGTTAGCAGGTGAGGCCAAGGCCAGCGGACTGCTGAAAGGGCAGAAGATCACCAGCATCCCTAACCCCATCGATACCCATGTCTATAAGCCGGGAGACCGCATGGAGGCTCGTCGGCGTCTTGGACTGAAGGAAGATCGTCAGTATATCCTCTTTGCCTCTCAGCGTGCCACCAACGAGAACAAGGGGATGGACTATCTGATCGAGGCCTGCCGGCAGTTGCACGACCTGCCTCAGGTCACCGTCCTCATCCTGGGCGGACATGCCGAGGAGGTCGCACCCCAACTCTCGCTCGATGCCGTCCCCTTGGGCTATGTCAACGACGAACGGCGTATCGTGGAAATCTATCAGGCGGCTGACGTGTTCGTGCTCCCCTCATTGTCGGAGAACCTGCCAAACACGATTATGGAGGCGATGGCCTGCGGTCTGCCTTGTGTGGGCTTCCGTGTGGGAGGCATCCCAGAGGAGATAGACCATAAGCGCAACGGCTATGTGGCTGAGTATCGTAATGCCTGTGACTTGGCCAACGGCATACGGTGGGTGCTGACGTCTGCTAAAAGCGATGAATTGAGTCGTGACTGTGTGCGGAAGGTGACCCAAAACTATTCCCAGCAGAGCGTGGCTCTACGCTATATCGATGTGTATGAGCAGGCCATGGCCTTAAAACATTATAGACTATAAACAATCAACAATCAACTTAAAACTATAAACGAAACAAATGGTCATCACTTACGTTACCATCACCTATAATGCGGCAACAGTTTTACAGCGAACGCTCGATAGCGTGCTCCGGCAAGACTATCCTGACATCGTACATATCATCATCGACGGGGCTTCGACGGATGGGACCTTGGAGATGGTGAATGATTATATCTCACAATCCAATGAGGCTGACAACGGGCATAAGGTACTGGTGACCTCGGAACCAGACCACGGCATCTATGATGCGATGAACAAAGGACTTCGTTCCATTGATGGAGACTATGTCTGTTTTCTCAATGCGGGTGACTTTCTGCCTGCTCCTGATACCGTGAGTAAGATTGTTGCCTCAGTATCGCAGGGGGACCCCGCTGTGCTCTATGGCGATACGGACATCGTCGATGGTGAGGGCCGTTTCCTCCATCATCGTCGACTGTCACCACCAGAACAACTCACGTGGAAGTCTTTCCGCCATGGCATGCTCGTCTGTCATCAGGCTTTCTACGCCCGTGCAGACTTTGCCATCGCCACGCCGTATGATCTCCGTTACCGTTACTCGGCAGACGTCGACTGGTGTATCCGTATCATGAAGGCGGCTGCCAAGGAGAATGTTCCCATGCAGAATCTCCACATGGTCGTGGCCAACTACACCGAGGAAGGCCAGACTACCTTTCATCACCGCGAGTCGCTCCTTGAGCGTTTCCGCATTATGACCCGCCACTACGGCTGGCTGTCCACTCTCGCCATGCACGCATGGTTTGTCCTCCGTATGGGGAAGGCTCTGGTGTCTCATCTCAAACTGTTGTTGGTCGCAGTCCTTCTGGCAGTGGGCTCCATGAATGTTTATGCAGACAAGACTGTTGATGAGTTGGAAGGTAAGGACAGGGATATGTATGATATGTTCCGTCACCTGTTCTTGAATGGTAAGCCTGATCAGTTCTATAGTTTTGCCGAGGAATATGCCAAAGACCTGCATCAGAAAGGGTATATGATGCTCTATTACAAACTGTTGTGCAATAAAGGCTTCTATGCGCTCAGGCATAATCAGGTCTATCGTGCCATTCAGTTTGCCGAGGCCCTGGACCGTGAGATCAGGGAGAACGGGGCCAGCGACTACAACTATCTGGCGACAGGCCTTTATGGTGATATCTACAGCAGCACCCGCGACATTGGGCGTGCAGAGGCATACTTCAGTCAGGCACTCGACGAGGTGGGCGACCGTGACGTGAAGTTCACCATGCGCGTCTATCTGCGTCTGGCAGAGATGCTTTGCATGAAAAATCCTCAGGAGGCTCTGACGTGGGTGGACAAGTCTGTCGCAACAGCCCGAGAGGTAGACAACATCGACTATCTCTCCATGTCGTTGGCTATCAAAGCATACATCTTTTTCAACATGGGCGACAAAGATCGGTTCTTTCCCGCTTGGCAGCAGTACGATGATCTGCGGAATCAGGACTTGCCAGAGTTCAACCATCGGTATGATAACATTATGGAGGTGGCCAAATACGCTTTCAATAAAGAGTATGAGAAGGCGATGGAGAAGGTGCATGCCGGCAATCTGGCCGTCGACAGTTCGCTGTCCGTGATCACTATCTATGCCTTGAAGGGCGATATCACCCAGGGCTTTATGGCCATGAGGCGCCGCTCTATTGAGATGGACTCTATCTTCAACATTGTGCAGAATGCCAATTTCAACCAATTATCGGCCGAAACCAGTTTGTCTCGCACCCGTGAGGAGGCCGCTTCGAACAGGAAACTTGTCAATCGCCTTACTAATTGGCTGATGGTTCTCACGGTGGTCTTCCTGTTTGTTTACATCATGGGCCGTCGTCGCTTGATGAAGAAGATCAAGGCTCGCAACAAGGAACTCAAGGCGGCTCTCAGCCGGGCAGAGGAGTCTGACCGCATGAAGACCACCTTTATCCAAAGCATGAGCCATGAGATCCGCACACCATTGAATGCGGTGTCTGGATTCACGGAGGTGTTATGTTCGACTGACAGTAAGTACTCCGATGAGGAAAAGCGTGACATGCAGAGGCGTATCTCCAGCAATGTGGAACTGATTACCTCTATTATCAACGAACTCTTAGAACTCTCCAAGAGCGAAAGTGAGGACGTTATTGCTGACAGCGAAAAGACTGATGTGTGGGTGAATAGCATCGCCCGTTCGATTGTCGAGGAGTCAAAAGGCAAGCAGAAAGCGGGTGTGGAACTCCGCTTTGAGACAAACGTGGCAGACGATTTCAAGATCCGTACTAATACCTATCGGCTGAAGAAAGCCTTGACGCATCTGATGGATAATGCCATCAAGTTTACGGAGTTAGGACATATAGAACTGTGCTGTGAACATCAGGGTAGTCAGTTGCGTTTCGTGGTGACGGATACTGGTTGTGGCGTTAAGGAAGAAGACCGTGAACGCATCTTTGAGACCTTCCAGAAAGCAGACGATTTTAAGACGGGCGTTGGCTTGGGACTTCCCATCTGCCGCAGGCTGATACACTCACTTGGAGGTGAAGTCAGCCTTGATACCAACTATATTACTGGTGCCTGCTTCATCATCACTCTGCCTTGCGACGATAAAGTTACCTAGGTGGG
The DNA here is from genome assembly GCA_900319715.1 of uncultured Prevotella sp. Taxonomy (GTDB): domain Bacteria; phylum Bacteroidota; class Bacteroidia; order Bacteroidales; family Bacteroidaceae; genus Prevotella. Next base: position 289 of record ONPM01000105.1, on the reverse strand, counting down.
TGTTATGTTAGATGTTATGTTAGGTGTTGGTTAGGTGTTTGTTAGGTGTTTAGCCAACACCTAACATCTCAAATCCCCTTTGTACAAAGGCATTTCCGAAGATTATGTTAGGTGTTGGACTGATTTTGCGAATGTCTTCCCGATAGAATTGTTTTTTTTTCTTCTTTTTGCAATCCCGACATAGCAAAACAGGGGGTTCGTTCATAGGGATGCCTTCTAACCCTCGTTCCGATGCCTTCCACGAGTCGTTCTGATGCCTTGTACGACAGTAAGGGATGCCTCCTATACC
>ONPM01000185.1 GCA_900319715.1 uncultured Prevotella sp. | reverse complement strand
ACAAGAACAGAACAATAGGCAATATAGTCGGAGAGCCCCAGCCCATAGTGCCAGGCCGCCCCCATGGTCACAATCATGGGCAGGAATCTGACGCAATAACTGACGCTGGACGCATACATATTGGCCAGAGGCTGGCGGCTGCCGAACATTTCTGAGGGTTCGTAGGCCTTTGCCCACTGATGGAGAGCCCGGAACTCTGCTCCGGTGGTCTTGATCTTCTGAATGCCTGAAAACAGGGAGAACAGCATGCCTATGAGCCTTGAAGAGTTGGGATTCACATTCTTCTGTACCTTGTTGGCATAGTAACACTCCACAGAAATGGCTCCGATCAATATGGCGATGACTAAGACTCCTGTGTAGAACAACGGCCCTCCATAGATGAAGAACTGCACGAACATGATGCCGGAGAACAGGAAGGTCAGAATGGCCGACAGGAAGTCGGCTGTCAGGGTGGAACTGATGCGCGACAATGTCAGCAGCCGGTTGGAGAGGTCGCCTGGTGAGAATTGCTTCGAGCAGGGTGGCAATGGGCACAAGTTGAGTGGCATCGCCCGAAGGGATGACTTCCGAAAAGATCAACTTGCAGACGTAAGGCATGAACATGGTCAGCAGCATGATGCTCACACAGGCCACCAAACTGTAGATGAAGTCATACTTGCAGAGGCGGCTCACACCATAGCGCAGAACTTCCCTGGCGGTCAGTCCGCTGTCTGAGAATGGCTGACAGGCAATCACGGCATCCTTCTTCAGCAGGTGGGCATTCTTGCTCGCCCTCATGCTCTCGCCGGTCTTCGGGTGGATGAACGTATAGTCCCGATGGTAACTCCACGTTCTGCTCCATCTGCTTCCATAGTTTCCTGTCGATCATGGCATGCAGGATGTCGAGCGTTTTCCTCATAGCCTTGCGGTCACCGTCTATGCGCCGGGCTAACTGCTGAAGATATGGATCCGTTATCATCGTGTCAGGCGTATTTTAAGAGGTTACTGTACAGGCCGTCCATCTGCCGCAGTTCGTCGTGTGTGCCGTGCTGGGTGATGCGTCCCTGTTCTACCACGTATATCTGGTCGCACTCGCGGATGGTCTCCAGCCGGTGGGCTATCATGATCATCGTCATCCCCTTCTCATAGATACGCTTCATCACCTTGCCTTCCGTCCCGGGGTCTAATGCCGAGGTGCCCTCGTCTATGAGCAGGATGGTGGGTTCCTTGGCCAGTGCTGTGGCTATCTCTATGCGCTGCCGCTGGCCGCCGCTGAAGTTCTTTCCGCGCTCAGCGACAGTCCCCTGATAGGCACCTGGGCGCTCCATGATTTCGTAGTGAATCTGTGCATCGTTGCAGGCCTTCATCATGGTCGTATCATCTATCGACTCGTCCCACATCTTTACATTGTCGCCAATAGTGCCCGCGAAGAGCGTCACATCCTGGTTGACCACAGAGACCGAATTGACAAAGGTCATGCGGTCGATGGCCTTGCGCGGCTTGCCGTCGAACAGCACCTCACCCTCCCAGGGTTCATACAGTCCTGACACCAGGCTCAGTACCGTGCTCTTGCCACAGCCGGAAGGTCCCACCAGGGCAATGCGCTCACCAGCCCTGATCTTCAGCGAGAAGTGGTTGAGTGTAGGGGGCTGGTTGCGGTCGTAGCCGAAGGTGACGTCGCGCAGTTCTATCTCGCCCGTCAGTTTCGCTATTTCAGGCAGGTTGTCGCCTTCTGGCAGGCGCAGGTCTGGACTCTCCTCACCGCAATCGGTCACTTCCTTGATGCGCTGGATGCTCGAGTTAAGCCTCATAATGATCTGCATGCCGTCGATGGCTGCATTAACAGGAAAGACCGAACTGTTGATCAATCCTTGTGAGGCCAGGAGCATGCCGGGCGTCATTTCGCCTTGTAGTATGAACCATGTACCCAGGCACAGGATGGCGCTGTTGGTAAGTTGAAGGACCACCACAGGCAGGGCGCTGAGATATACGGAGGTGGTAGTCGTGGTGGCGCGGGCATTCATGGCCTGTGCATAGGCTCTCTCCCATTGCGCGAAGAAATACTGTTCGCTTCCCAGCGACTTGATGGTCTCCAGGTTGCTCATGCCCGTCATCGTCACATTCTGTAGCCGTGCCTCTGTTACCTCCAGATCCATGGAGATCTTCTTCTGTATCTTGGTGGTAGAACGCATCACATAGACGAGTAACAGGATGGAGAAGAGGCCCAGCGCCCCCAGTTTCCAGTTGAAGAGCATGACAAGGGAGCAGCAGAGAACAGGGGCGAAAATGGCACTTACGCTGGGCAGCGTGAAATCTATCTTGGCGACGGTTTTGGGAATCGTCGAATAGCGGGCCACCAGTTCGCCCGGACTGAACCGGCTGATGAGCGTCATCGGTAGCCGCAGTACTGTCCACAGATAGTTCGACGAAGAGGTGGCGATGATTTTCGCCTGGTTCTTACGGCGTAATATGGAGAATGCTATCCAGACCGACGTTTCTATCAAGAACAGCGTGATGTAGATGGCCATCAGCGGGGTAAACCATTCCGGGTTCTTGTGGGTGATGATATTGTCGGTAAAGACTTGCTGGAACAGCGGCGGGAACAATTGGAATAGGGTATCGATGATATAGAGCACGACGCCGTTAAAGGCAAATATCATGTTGCCCTTCAGGAAATAGCGGAGAGCTGCTATTAGGTTGCGGAAACGCGTGCGAGTTGCTTCGAAGAGATATTCGAACATGCTGAGACGGCGGGTCTCGGTGAGCACAGAGCAGTAGGTGCCGAAGTCCATGCTCACATCGTCGGGCTGGCCGAACGACCAGTCGTAAGATGTAGGGTCTGAAGGATCACGCTGCAGGTCGATAAGGACCTCATAAACCAACTTGTCGCCATCGCCTAAGAGCCGCTGAGTCAAGACGTCCGATTTCAGCCTCTGTCGTATGTCGACGGCATGGGCGGGATAGCGTACCACCTGAGTGATGCGTCCTCGGATATAACCTATTTCATCACGTTTCTCATCGGCAGGCCACACCTGTGCCTCCATACCGACGCGCAAGTCGCGTTGAGCCTCATTGTCGGCATAGGCTATAAGCCGGGTGTGCTGCACTTGTCCGCCAGCGGCATTCCCGTCAATGACACTCACGATGGGGTCGAAGGCCTCAAAGGGCTCATTGTCCGTCTTCGTGCTGATGACCAGACCGCTGACCGTACTGGTCAGAAAACTGTGGCTGTCGCCGATGGAGACCATCGCTACCGTCTGCCCCTGATGCACGCTGTCTCCATTATGCACCAGCATGGATCGCACGATACCCTTGTTGGGCAACGTGATATCGGTAGTACCCTGCACGGGAAAGACCACTCCCGAATAGTAGGCTTTGTCACTCACATTTCCCAAAAGGCCCCATACAATGAATGCTGCCAGCACCAATGCTGCGGCTGCTGCCAATAGATAGGTGGGGACGTAGGTCACGCGCAGATGGTCGGCAATCTGCTCGGGCGACTGTATTTGTTTCTCAGGTTCTTTCATATTTTTAGCTTAGTATTTGCAAAGATAGACAAATCCCCCCAAACATCCATACAAAAGATGTCAGGGAAATCTGATTTTGAAGATTTTTAAAGTATTTTTGCAGATTTTGGAAGTAGGGTGGGGCAGGGTTGTGTTTGGCCATCACAAAAGCCCGCTCCTTCTTCAGGGGCGGGCTTGCTGTGTCTGCGCTTGTTTTTCTCCCTAATTAGTTGGGGGAACGCAGCGGCTCGAAGGTATTTTTTTCCCCTCCTAAGTTAGGAGGGGTTAGGGGTGGTCTGAACGACGGCTAATGAGACGCTTGCTACCGAAGGGACGCAAGAACGACGGCTCGAAGGTATTTTTTTCCCCTCCTAAGTTAGGAGGGGTTAGGGGTGGTCTGAACGAGCACCAATGAGACCCTCTCCATCTCCCCCTGTTTAGGAGGAGAGTCCCGAGGCGGACGGAGCGCTTCTTCAGACCACCCCGCCCTCCGGGCACCCCTCCTGACTCAGGAGGGGAAGGGGTTACCCATTCCCACCGTCATTGCCAGGACCTGGCTCAGGCTCAGGCTCGTAAGCCGGGTCATAGGTCTCCTCGAAGACCACATCCTTCACCAGCGACTTGGCTACGACATACTTCTGGGTGATCTTGCCCTGCTTGTTCACCGTCTGACCTACCACGATGCGCTCAGTCTCAGGCTGGAACAGCACCCTTCGCGTGGTGATGGTGGCTGCGCCGCAGTCC
>ONPM01000107.1 GCA_900319715.1 uncultured Prevotella sp. | reverse complement strand
GCTCGACTGTACGGTCATCCAGCACGGAGCGGAATTCAACTTGGGACTCCACAAGTATCAGGGCAACAATTTCAGTCCTAACGGACACAAGTACATCCGTGAGTTTGACGCCAGTCTCGTTCCGACAACGACCTATCGTGTCGGTGGCGTTGTGTTGAAGAAGGAGGTCATCTTCCATCACTATGAGGATCGTATCCTGATCCGCTATACGTTGGAAGATGCCCATTCTGCCACAACGTTGAGATTCCGTCCGTTCCTGGCCTTCCGTAGTGTCAGGCAGTTTACACATGAGAACTCTACCGCAAGTCGTGAGTACAGTCAGGTGGACAACGGTATCAAGACCTGTATGTATGCCGGCTATCCCGACCTCTACATGCAGTTCTCGAAGAAGAACGAGTTCATCTTCCAACCCGACTGGTATCGTGGCGTGGAGTATCCGAAGGAGCAGGAGCGTGGTTACGCCTCGAACGAGGATCTCTACGTGCCTGGCTATTTCGAAATGCCGATCAAGAAGGGTGAGAGCATCGTGTTCTCTGGCTCTACCTCGCAGATCAAGACCTCGACGCTGAAGAAACTCTGGGAAGAGGAGGTGGCCCACTCGCTGGTATGCGCTGCCCATCAGTTCCACTTCCGCGACCGCCGTAGCGGCAGTTCGGCGAAACTCGACGACAACGACGACCGTTACCTGTTGGCCGGTTATCCTTGGTTTAAGGCCCGTGCCCGTGATACGTTCATCGCCCTGCCAGGTCTGACGCTGGCTATCGGTGAGCGCGACTATTTCGAGCATGTGATGAAGACATCGGAGAAGGGTCTGCGCGAGTTTATGGAAGGCAAGCCGCTGAGCGTGAAGATCTATGAGATCGAGCAGCCCGACGTACCCCTCTGGGCTATCTGGGCTATCCAGCAGTATGTGAAGGATGCCGGACAGGATGAGGGATACAAGAGGTATGGCAAACTCGTGAGCGATATTGTCGACTATATTATAAAAGGTGGGCATCCGAACCTCCGCCTCGACGAGAACGGACTGCTCTACTCCAATGGCCGCGACAAGGCCGTGACGTGGATGAACTCCACGGCCAACGGTCGTCCTGTTGTGCCACGTAGTGGTTATATCGTGGAGTTCAATGCCCTGTGGTACAACGCCTTGAAGTTCTGTGCAGCCATGAAGGCTAACCTTGGTAAGGCCAAGGATGCCGAGGCCCTGGAGAAACGGGCTGAACTCGCCAAGCAGTCATTTGTAGATACCTTCGTCAACGAGTATGGCTATCTGCTTGACTATGTTGATGGAAACATGATGGACTGGAGCGTTCGTCCGAACCAGATCTTCGCCGTGGCACTCGACTACTCGCCGCTGAACCAGCAGCAGATGAAGAGTGTGGTGGATATCTGTACCCGTGAACTGCTGACCCCGAAGGGACTCCGCTCGCTCTCGCCGAAGAGTGGCGGCTACAACCCGATATATGTGGGTCCGCAGACCCAGCGCGACTATGCCTACCATCAGGGAACGGCCTGGCCTTGGCTCGGCGGATTCTACATGGAGGCTTGCCTGAAACTCTATAAGCGTTCTCGCCTCTCGTTCATCGAGCGCCAACTCGTGGGCTATGAGGATGAGATGGATTATCATGCCATCGGTACGATCAGCGAACTCTTCGACGGTAACCCGCCGTTCCACGGCCGTGGAGCCATGTCGTTTGCCATGAACGTGGCAGAGATCCTGCGTACACTCCAACTGATGGATAAGTATTCATATCAAAAATAAGGAGGAACGACGATGAAAGTATTAATGTTTGGATGGGAGTATCCTCCTCACGTATTCGGTGGACTGGCCACCGCCAACTATGGTATCTCTGAGGGTCTGAAGGCTCAGGGAGATATGGACATCACGCTTTGCCTGCCACATCCCTTCGGTGATGAGAGTCAGCATGCCTGTCGTATCGTCGCTATGAACGCCGTGCCTATCGCCTGGCGCGATGTGGACTATGACTATGTGAAGCAGCGTGTGGGCAACATCATGGATCCCGACTATTATTTCAAACTCCGTGACCATATCTATGCCGACTTTAATTATATGAACGTGAACGACCTCGGTGCGATGGAGTTTGCGGGAGGCTATCCCGGCAACCTGCACGAGGAGATCAACAACTACTCGATCATCGCTGGCCAGGTGGCCCGTGCCGAGGAGTTCGATATCATCCACGCTCATGACTGGCTGACCTTCCCTGCCGGCATCCACGCCAAGCAGGTGAGTGGCAAGCCTCTCTGTATCCATGTCCATGCTACCGACTTCGACCGCTCTCGTGGTAAGGTGAACCCCACCGTCTACTCGATAGAGAAGAACGGTATGGACTGGGCCGACTGTATCATGTGTGTATCGGAACTGACGCGCCAGACGGTGATCAACCAGTATCATCAGGATCCGCGTAAGTGCTTCACGGTACACAATGCCGTTTATCCCCTGCCGCAGGAGTATCAGGACATCCCGCGTCCCGATCATACCGGCAAGGAGAAGGTGGTCACCTTCCTCGGGCGTATCACGATGCAGAAGGGACCTGAGTACTTCGTCGAGGCTGCCACGATGGTGCTTCACCGTACCCGCAACGTCCGTTTCTGCATGGCAGGCTCGGGCGACATGATGGATGCCATGATCCAGCTCGCTGCTGAGCGCGGCATCGCAGACCGCTTCCACTTCCCCGGATTCATGCGCGGCAAGCAGGTATATGAGTGTCTTAAGGACTCTGATGTGTACGTCATGCCTTCTGTTTCCGAGCCGTTCGGCATCTCGCCGCTGGAAGCCATGCAGTGCGGTACGCCTTCGATCATCTCGAAGCAGTCCGGCTGTGCCGAGATCCTCGACAACTGCATCAAGGTAGACTACTGGGACATCCACGCCCTGGCCGATGCCATCTACTCGATCTGCCACAACGAGTCGCTCTTCCAGTACCTGAAGGAAGAGGGCAAGCGCGAGGTAGACCAGATTACATGGGAGAAGGTAGGTACCTGGATCCGCACCCTCTATCGTCGCACTCTCGGATGGGAAGAGTAGTTTTCCGTTTACCGTTTACAGTTTACTGTCTACAGTGTTAACGGTTTACAGTTTAATGTTTATAGTTTAAAGTTTATAGAAATTATGAAAACGATTTGTTTATATTTCGAGATACATCAGATTATTCATCTGAAGCGCTACCGTTTCTTTGACATCGGTACCGACCATTACTATTACGATGACTACGAGAACGAGCGTAGCATCACCGACATCGCCGAGCGCAGTTACATGCCAGCGCTGAACACACTCCATGACATGATCAAGGAGAACGGCAAGTACTTCAAGGTCGCCTTCTCGCTCTCAGGCACCGGCATCGAGCAACTGGAGATGCACGCCCCGCAGGTGATTGAGAAACTGCAGGCCATGAACGAGACTGGCTGCGTGGAGTTCCTCGCCGAGCCCTACAGCCACGGCCTCTCGTCGCTGGCTAACCCTGATACCTTCGCCCTCGACGTGAAGAAGCAGGCTGCGAAGATCGAGGAACTCTTCGGCAAGAAGCCGACAGTAGCCCGTAACTCATCGCTCATCTACAGCGATGACATCGGTGCGCAGATTGCCGCCATGGGCTTCAAGGGCATGCTTACCGAGGGTGCCAAGCACGTGCTCGGATGGAAGTCGCCCCACTATGTCTACAACTGCAACCAGGCTCCGAACCTGAAACTGCTGCTCCGCGACATCGAACTCTCTGACGATATCTCGCTGCGCTTCAACAATTCCGAGTGGGACGGCTATCCCCTGTTCGCCGATGCTTACATCGACCGCATCTCCCGCTTCCCCGAAGAGGAGCAGATCATCAATATCTTCATGGAACTCTCTGCCCTGGGTATCGCCCAGCCGCTCAGCAGCAACATCCTCGACTTCATCCACGCCCTGCCGGCCTGTGCCAAGGAGAAGGGCATCAACTTCATGACGCCGACGGAGATCTGCAAGGCCTGCAAGAGCGTAGGACAGATCGACGTGCCCGACACCCTCTCTTGGGTTGATGAGGAGCGCGACGTCAGTTGCTGGCTGGGTAACGCCATGCAGCACGAGGCCTTCAACAAACTCTACTCGGTGGCCGACCGCCTGCGCATCGCCGATGATCCCCGTATCAATCAGGACTGGGACTATCTGCAGGCTTCGAACAACTTCCGCTTCATGACCACCAAGCCCTCGAACGTGGGTCTGGACCGTGGTATCTACAGCGGACCGTTTGACGCTTTCACCAACTACATGAACATCCTCGGCGACTTCATCAACAGAGTGAACGCCCTCTATCCGCTCGACATCGACAACGACGAACTCGAGAGCCTGCTCACCACCATCAAGAACCAGGGTGATGAGATTGAGATGAAGGATAAGGAGATCACCCGTCTGAAGGCCCGTCTGGAGAAGTTGGAGCCGGCAGAGAAACCTGCGAAGAAGCCTGCTGCCAAGAAGGCTGCCGCCAAGAAAACGGCAAGCAAGGCATAAGTCAAAAAGTAAAACAACTTGTTTTACTGTTGTGGAAGGCATCCCTAACGTGGTTAGAGATGCCTTCTTTCAAGGTAAAACAAGTTGTTTTACTTTATTGATGCCTTGGGGTATCTTTATTCGTAATCGTCGATAACGGCGTTCATGAAGTCCATCATGGGTTTGGCCGCACGGAACATACGCTCTATCTCGTCAAGCCAGTCATCGCCTTCGTAGAACGTATCGGGCACAGCGTGCCAGGCACAATAGTCCTTCAGACGGAGATAGTGGACGTATGGCCAGTCCTTGGGGAATCCCGACGGACAGGTCTTCAGTTTCTCCAGTCCGAACCCCATTGGCTGATCCCAGGCACTGACGTCCGACGTTTCCTTGGTACTGCTTGTGCTCGGACTGCCGAAGTAGGTCTTAAATGCCTTGTTCTCAACGCATTTCAGCCACTGGTCGGTGTTAGCCATGATCTCATTACGGCAGGAGGTAAGGATGTTTGTGGGCAGCCAGTAGTTGCCTACAGCCGCTAAGCAGTGGCCCGGCTCCATGTGCAGATAGTATCCGCCTCGCAGGGCCTTCTTGCCCTTGGCGTTGATGTAGGCGCCGAAGTGGTTCTTGTAGGGCGACTTGTCGGGTGAGAACCGTGTGTCGCGATAGAAACGGTAGGTACAGTCTTTCACCTTGAGGTGGGCTATCTCGGGGTCGAAGGTGACGATGCGCTCCAGTGCCTGGGCAATGCCTTGCTCGAACTCAGCCCTTGCGGCGTCGTATTCAGCCTTATGCTCCTGAAACCAGGGACGGTTGTTGTTGGCCATCACCTGCCGCAGGAAGTTCAGTATTCTTTTTGCATCCATAGGTTTTGCTTCCTTATTTGATTTCAACTTGTATTTTCTTCAAGTCTTTGTCGGCGCTGCTGGTGCCATAGAGCAGTTCGTACCGCCCCGGCTTCGTACGCATCGTGTTGGTCTCGGGATCCCAGAACTCGAAACTCTGCGCCGTAAGATGGAGGTCGACGGTTTGTGTCTGCCCTGGATTGAGCGTGACGCACTGGAATGCCCGGAGGGTCTTCAGAGGCCCGTTGGGGTCCTGCAGGTTGCGGATATAGAGTTGGACGGTCTGGTCACCCTTACGGCTGCCGGTGTTACAGACATCGATGGAGACCGTCCCGCCGCCATTGGCATGCTCCTGCCACCTTCCGCCATCCACCTGCCACGTCGTATAACTCAGTCCGTAGCCGAAGGGGAACAGCGGTTCTCCATCGAAATAGCGGTAGGTGCGCCCCTTCATCGTATAGTCGAGGAAGTCGGGCAGTTGGTTCACGTTCTTATAAAAGGTGATGGGCAGTTTGCCTGAGGGGTTGAAGTTGCCGAAGAGTACTTCTGCTACGGCCTTGCCCCCTTGCTCGCCGCCATACCATGCCTGTAGGATGGCATCGCAGGACTCTAATTCCGGTGTCAGAGCCAAGGCCGACCCTGAGCAGTTCACGAAGACCACCTGTTTGCCGGCACGTTTCAGGTCGGCCAGCCATTGGCGCTGCACCTGTGGCAGTTCGATGTCCGTACGGTCGCCTCCTTTGAAGCCGGGGGCATCGACTTTCATCTCCTCACCCTCCAGACGGGGTGAGATGCCACCTACGAAGATGACAACGTCGGCATCTCTCACTTGTGCCAGCCGCTCCTCGTGTGAGAGGTTGTCGTTCATGCTGAGGTCGAACTGCAGCATGGCGTGGCCCGTCATCTGGACATAGATCAGTTCGATGGGATAGTCTTGTCCTGCCTTCACCTGATACTTGGCATGAGAGTCACGTACGCCGTGGCCGTTCAGGCGCCGAATGAGTGTGTCGCCATTGAACACCAGTTGGACGAAGTCATCGTTGAGTATGTCGATGGACACCTCCCCGTCTTGCTGGGGGCGAAATATACCTTGATAGCGTGCAGAGAAATGCTCCAGATTCACACCAGGTGCAAAGACTGTGTTGCCGCCGTTATCCAGATGTATCGGTTCCGTGATACGAACGGCGAAGGCGGGGAAGCCCTGCATGTGTTCGTTGTTCCAGTAGTTGGCCTGCAGGCCAGGGCGTCCGTCGTCGGTGACAATCTGTCCGAACATGCTGGTGGGCACTTCGTCGCGGGTCCATGTGCAGCCCTGCACAAACTTAGCCTGGGGCAGATATTGGCGGATGCCTTGCAGGATGGTGGTGGTATGGGTGGGCTGTCCGTTGTAGTTCCCCCAGAGCATGGTAGAGTCGTTGGCGTTAGGTCCCATCACCGCTATTCTGCCATTTGCCGATTTCCGGTTCTCCAATGGTAGGATGCCGTCGTTCTTCAGCAGGACGATGCTCTTGCGTGCGGCATCGAGAGCCAGTTGCTTATGGGCTTCGGAGGCCACTACGCTCATGGGTATCTTCGTCCATTCCACCAGCGTGTCTGGATCGAAGTCGCCGAGTTCGAAGCGGGCTTGTAGCAGTCTTCTAAGCGAGGTGTTGATCTGTTCCTCAGTAATCTTGCCTTCCTTGACAGCCTCAGGCAGTGACTTATAGATGCTGCCGCATTCCACGTCGGTTCCGGCGATGACGGCATGGGCAGACGCCTCTGTCGATGTCTTTACGAAGTTGTGGCGGTTGGGCTTGAAGAAGTCATCAATGGCTCCGCAGTCGCTGGTGACGATGCCTTGGAATCCCCAGTCGTCGCGCAGTATATGCTGTAGGTAGCGGGTGTTGCCGCAGCAGGGTTCTCCGTCGATGCTCTGGTAGGCACACATCACCTCCTTTACATCGCCCTCTTGCACCAGGGCCTTGAAGGCAGGCAGATAGGTCTCCCACAGGTCTCGCTCCGGCAGTGCCTCGATATTGAAGGAGTGGCGGTTCCACTCTGGTCCGCTATGCACGGCATAGTGCTTGGCACAAGCGAGGAGTTTTCTGTAGTTTACAGTTGACAGTTTACGGTTTACAGTTGATAGTTTACGGTTTACAGTTGATTTGCTGGCAAGCCCTTCTGATCCTTTAGTGTAATCATCTGTAAACTGTAAACCGTCAACTGTAAACAAGATATCTTTCCCGTCATAGGTCATTCCTTGCAAGCCCCGTACCACGGCCAGTCCCATCTTTGCCGTCAGATAGGGGTCCTCGCCGTAGGTCTCCTGTCCTCGACCCCAGCGGGGATCGCGGAAGATATTGATGTTCGGCGTCCAGAATGAGAGACCTCTGTAGCGCGCCATCTCACCTTTTCGTCGTGCCTCCGTATTCTTGGCGCGGGCCTCGTCGCTGGCGGCTGTGAAGATTCTGTAGACTAATGTGTCATCCCATGTGGCTGCCAAGCCCATGGTGATGGGGAATACCGTGGCAATACCATTTCGCCCTACGCCGTGGAGTGTCTCGTTCCACCACTCGAACTGGGGAATGCCTAATCGTGGGATGGCTGGTGAACGGTCCATCATCAGGCTGGCTTTCTCTTCGAGGGTCAGACGGCCGAGCAGGTCGTCAGCCCGCTGGGCTGCTGAGAGGTTGGGATTCTGATAAGGGAGTGTCTGTGCGCAGAGGCTCATAGTGACCAGTGCTGTGCTGATGATGGTCAGTAATCTTTTGTTCATCTTTGTTTGGTTTTTATGTTAATAATCGTACATTCTACGTCTTCTTTATTGGTGGCATAGGCCACATAGAGCTTGCCATTATAAACCATCGACTTAGGGTAACTGTAGCCGAGGGTCTTGGCCTTGCCGGGATACCGCTGGGACTGGAGGTCGGAGACGCCCGCCCTGAGTAGTATGGCTTTGTCGAAGCGGATGCCATCGTCGCTGAAGAGTGCAACGAGGGGATAACGGCGCTTCGAACCTGTCGGACAACCTACTAAATAGGCTGTGCCATCGGGCAGATTGCCGGCACTCTGCTTCACTCGGGCATCAGGGATATTGGTAACGGCGGGCTCTGTCCATGTCTCGCCTCGGTCATTGCTCAGTGAGGCCATCTTCCGGTAGGTGCTGTTTTGGTCACGGAAGACCATCACCAGTGTGCCGTCCTTTTGCTGGTAGATGCTCGGCTCCAGTTCTCGCGACTGTTTGCCTCTGTCGTGACTATTGATATCTGCCCTTTGCCAGCCACTCACCCCAGTCTTGTCATCAGTATAGACAGGAGAGACATGAAGACCTGGCTGGAAGTGGACTGCACCAATAATTCTGCCATCGGGCATAGGGTAGGGGTCTTGTTCGATAACACCTGTCATGGGTAGTCCGTCTGCCATTCTGACTGGTTCGGGAGCACTCCATGCTATGCCATCCTTACTTTTTATATAATAGGTGTAGCCGCCAACGGGCTGCAGATTCCTGGGCCATATGTTGATAAAGGCAGTGAGCGTGTCCTCCGTGCTGATCCATCCGCCAGAGGTGCAGTAACTGCTGTCATTGGCTGCTGTCAACAGGGCGGGCTGCGACCATGTGAGGCCTTCGTCACAACTCTGGCTATACATCACGCAGGTCTCCGGAGCATCCTCGTCAGTCTCAGAACTCTGCCACATGCAGTAGAGCCTGCCCTTAAAGGCCGTCATCACCACACCATTGGCGTAGTGGTTGCCCTCTTCGGATGGCGAGAAGATGGTCACTGTCTGAGTGTCCTCCGTCATCGTCAGTCCCAATGATGCAATGTCGGTAGTGTCTATCACCCCGTTGGCAAGGTAGGGCAGGATGCATATGAGTGCAGTTAGTATCATGTTGCAAAGTTACACATTATTTCCGATATGGCAAAGGCTTTTCGATATAAAGTCGCAAGGACACAATACGTTTTCTATGTTTTGTATTAAAAAAGAAGGGGAGCATCGTTTGAGCGATACTCCCCTGAGATTACTTACTTATGTATAAGTAGCGGATTACTTCTGGATGTACTTCTTGCCGTTCTTGATAACCAGACCCTTGTAAGAAGCATTCACCTTCTGACCAGCGATGTTGTAGATAGC
>ONPM01000108.1 GCA_900319715.1 uncultured Prevotella sp. | reverse complement strand
CCCATGTCGATGGGCAGCGAGGCCTCGAAGGCTTCCTGAATCTCCTTGGTGTACTCGATGAAGAAGCGGAAGGTGAAGATATAGGTCAGGCAGAAGCCGAAGTACCAGCCTGTGCCAATCTTCTCTGGCATCCGCTTATGCAGATACCACATGATAGCGAAGAGGATAGCGTAGGCGATGGCCTCGTAGAGTTGGCCTGGGTGGCGAGGCATCATGTCGACACGCTCGAAGATGAAGGCCCAGGGCACGTCTGTGATATTGCCGATAATCTCTGAGTTCATGAGGTTACCCAGGCGGATGAAGCAGGCCGTGGTGCCTGTGGCAATAGCGATATTGTCGAGGACCGTCCAGATGCTGAGTTTCGTCTTGCGGACATAGAGCCAGAGGGCAATCATCAGGCCCAGTGTACCACCATGCGAGGCGAGGCCGGCATAGCCCGTCAGTTTCCATCCTCCCTCAGGCAGGAAGTGAATGGGCAGCAGCATCTCCACGATACCCTTGAACGAGGTCAGGAAGTCCTGTGGCTGATAGAAGATGCAATGGCCCAGGCGGGCACCAATCAGGATGCCGAAGAAGCAGTAAATAAATAAAGGATCGAAGAGTTCATCCTTGATCTTCTGCTCCTTATACAGCCGTTTCACGACGAGATAGGCCAGTGCCAGTCCGATGATCCACATCAGCCCATACCATCGCACCGTTATCGGCCCCAGATGAAACGCCTCCAAGTCCGGCTGCCAGACAATATAGTTAAGCAAATCCATCATACGTTGAATCTGAAGTGCATGATATCACCGTCTTGGACGATGTAGTCTTTACCCTCGACAGCGAGTTTGCCGGCTTCACGGACAGCGGCCTCAGAGCCATACTGCAGATAGTCTTCATACTTGATGACCTCGGCACGGATGAAGCCCTTCTCAAAGTCTGTGTGGATCACACCAGCACACTGAGGCGCCTTCCAACCCTTCTTGTATGTCCAGGCCTTCACCTCCATCTCACCAGCGGTGATGAACGTCTCAAGGTTCAGCAGAGCGTAGGCCTTCTTGATCAGACGGTTCACACCACTCTCTTCCAAACCCAGTTCCTCGAGGAACATCTGCTTGTCTTCGTAGGATTCGAGTTCTGCGATATCCTCTTCCGTCTTGGCAGCGATGATCATCATCTCTGCACCTTCCTCCTGGGCCAACTCCCCTACCCTCTTGCTTCGACGTGAGCAGGAAGAGGTTCTTGGCACAGTCCTGCTCCTCCTTGCTCTCGAACTCCACGATACGGGCATTCTTACCCTGATCCAGAGCCTCCTTGTAGGCATGAAGCACAGCCACCTCTACCTTTGCCTCCTTATTACCTGCCGCAGCAGCCTTCTCCGTCTTGGCCAGACGACTCTCGATGGTCTCTAAGTCCTTCAGTTGCAACTCGGTATCGATGATCTCCTTATCGCGGATAGGGTCGATGGTGCCATCGACATGGGTGATGTTCTCGTCCTCGAAACATCTCAGCACATGGATGATGGCATCCGTCTCACGGATATTCCCCAAGAACTTATTGCCGAGACCCTCGCCTTTCGAGGCTCCCTTCACCAGACCTGCGATATCTACGATCTCACAAGTAGCAGGCACGATACGACCAGGATGCACAATCTCTGCCAACTTCGTCAGCCGCTCATCAGGAACGGTGATGACACCAACATTCGGCTCAATCGTACAGAAAGGGAAGTTTGCTGCCTGAGCCTTTGCACTCGACAAGCAATTAAACAATGTGGACTTGCCTACGTTGGGCAGTCCTACAATACCACATTTTAATGCCATTTTCTTCTATAAACGTTTATAAACTGGGTGCAAAGGTACGATTTATTGGGCAAACAGCCAAATTTTTGTCTTGTCTTTGTAACTTTTTGCATCCTTGCATCGTCAAATGGGCAAGGAATCCCCTAAAAAGAGAAGAATATGAAAAGATCATTGTTTGTAGTGATGGCTGGGGTGTGGGAGCCTTTAATCTGGCTAATCTGAAGGCGAGGGAACTCGAGGTGTCCTGTAGTGGGGTAGGCAGTATCACGCTGAGTGGCCAGGCTGATGAGGCTGACTATAGTTGTAGTGGTGTGGGCCATCCTGCCAAGAAAGACTTACATCACTCTATGACAGGCGGCATCTCAGAGTTGTAAGAGGATCATCCTTTTTAGTGAGCCTCGAGCCAGTTCTGCCCAAAGCCAGAATCGGCTACGAGGGGCACGGCGAGGGCAAAAGCACCCTGCATCTCTTCGAGCACGATGCGCTCCACTTTCTCCTTCTCTTCTGGATAGACGGAGAAGTTGAGTTCGTCGTGAACCTGCAGGATCATCTTGCTCTTGATACCTTCCTTTTTGAAGCGCTCATGGATGCGGATCATCGCTACCTTGATGATGTCTGCGGCTGTTCCCTGGATGGGGGCGTTGATGGCATTACGCTCAGCAAAGCCTCTGACGGTGGCGTTATGACTGTTGATATCCGGGAGATAGCGGCGACGGCCAAAGAGGGTAGTGACATAACCCTTCTGACGGGCTATCTCCTTGGATTTCTCCATGTAGTTATGTACCTGTGGGAAGGTGGCGAAATAGCCTTCTATCAGCATCTTAGCCTCGTCGCGAGGGATGTCCAGACGCTCTGCCAGACCAAAGACGGTGATGCCATAGATGATGCCGAAGTTGGCACGCTTCGACTTGGTGCGCTCATCACGGGTCACGTCAGCGATGTCTTTCTTGTAGATATTGGCCGCCGTAGCCGCATGGAGGTCTTTGCCCTCACGGAACACGTTGATCATATTCTCGTCTTTCGAGAGGTGGGCCATCACACGCAGTTCTATCTGACTATAGTCTGCTGAAAAGAACAGACATCCAGGCTCTGGCACAAACGCCTTGCGGATCTCCTTACCATCCTCGCCTCGGATAGGGATATTCTGGAGGTTCGGGTCGCTGCTCGACAGGCGGCCTGTGGCTGTGATGGTCTGATTAAACGAGGTGTGGATATGACCAGTACGGGGGTTAATCAGTTTGGGCAAGGCGTCGATATACGTTCCGATGAGTTTCTTTAATCCTCTGTGTTCCAGGATATCTGCCACAATCTCATGCTTATTGCGCAGTTGCTGAAGTACTTCTTCTGATGTGACGTATTGACCAGTCTTGGTCTTCTTGGCTTTTTCGATGATCTTGAGTTTGTCGAAGAGGATCTCGCCAACCTGTTTGGGTGAGGCGATATTAAACGGACTGCCTGCTAACTCGTAGATTCTTGCCTCGAGTTCATTGATGCGACTGGTTAAAACATTTGACGTTTCTTTCAGAGAGTCCGTATCCAAGCAGACTCCGTTTAACTCCATCTCTGCCAAGACGGGCATCAGTGGCATCTCTATCTCGTAGAACAACTTCTCGCACTCGTATTTCTTCAGTTCTGGCTCCAGTTTGTTCTTCAGGCGGAGGGTCACGTCGGCATCCTCTGCAGCATACTCATAGACCTGAGAGGGTAGGAGGTCGCGCATCGATCGCTGGTTCTTTCCCTTGGGACCAATGAGTTCATCGATGTGGATGGTCTGGTAGTTGAGGTAGATCTCAGCCATGTAGTCCATGTTGTGATGGAGTTCGGGTTGGATGAGGTAGTGGGCGATCATCGTGTCGAACATCGGACCAGCGAGGGTGATGCCATAGTTGCGCAACACCTCGAGGTCGTACTTCAGATTCTGTCCGATCTTGAGAATCTTGGGGTCCTCATACACCTCTTTAAATATATTAACAATTCGCAACGCTTCTTCACGGTTTGCTGGCACAGGCACATAAAAGGCCTCAAATTCCTTCACGGCGAAGCTCAAACCCACCAATTCGGCGTCAATTGCGCTCTTGGATGTCGTCTCCGTGTCTAGACTGAGAATTTCATTTGTCCTAAAAAAGTCACATAATTTCCTCAAATCTGCCTCATTATCAACGAGTTTGTAGTTGTGAGGGGTCGTTTCTAAGGTCTCAAAACTCGCGTTTTTGGGCTCGACTGACCCGTTGGGCGCAAATTCTGCAAAGAGATCGAGTTGGCCGTTAACAGGTATTTGCGGTTTTTGACTTTTCTTAAGAACTCTGTCAGCGAACGATTTCATCTCCAGTTCGAGCAGCAGTTTGCCCAACTCGTCCTCATTCGGCTCAACGAGTTTCAATGCTTCCATGTCAAGGGCGATGGGCACATCTGTCTTGATGGTAGCGAGGAAGTAACTCATCCGGATATCGTCGACATGCTCTTCGACTTTCTCGCGTAGTTTACCCTTGATCTCAGAAGATCTTTCAATGAGTGCGTTGATGCTTCCGAACTCATTGATCAGTTTCACGGCTGTCTTCTCTCCGACACCAGGACAACCAGGGAAGTTATCCGCCGAGTCACCCATCAGCGCCAGCAGATCGATGACAGCCATAGGGGAGGGGATGTCATATTTCGCCATCACCTCCTTCGGACCCATCGTCTCATAACCACCCCCATGACGGGGACGATAGATGAAGACATGCTCGCCAACCAACTGACCGTAGTCCTTATCTGGTGTCAACATGAAAGTATCGATTCCATCGGCACCAGCCTTCGTGGCCAAGGTGCCTATCACATCGTCTGCCTCGAATCCATCGACCTGAAGGATGGGAATCCGATAGGCTTTCAACAGGTTTTTGATGATGGGCACGGCCTTACGGATATCCTCTGGCGTCTCCTCGCGCTGGGCCTTATAGGCAGGGAAGGCCTCGCTGCGGAAGGTGGGTCCATGGGGATCGAAGGCCACGCCGATATGGGTGGGCTGTTCCTTAGTGAGCACCTCGTTCAGCGTGTTGAGGAAGCCCATGATAGCACTTGTATTCAGTCCTTTCGAGTTGATACGAGGGTTCTTGATGAACGCATAATAACTGCGATAGATGAGCGCATAAGCGTCTAAAAGGAATAATTTCTCCATAACATTGTTTATTTTCTGCGTAAAATTACTAAAAAATATCGATATTACAAGGTTTTTTACTAATTTTGTCACAAAATTCGAGGTTTTATGGATTATTTGTCAGTTATCAAGCATCCGATTGAGAGTGATTTTCAGGAGTTCGTCTACCGTTTTCAAAGTTCTCTGAGTCATAGTTACGGTCTGCTGTCACAGGCCTTGGAACACATCCGCCAGCGTACAGGCAAGCAGATGCGGCCTATGCTCACGCTACTGTCTGCAAAGAACTATGGCGAGGTGTCTGACGTCACCCTTGATGCGGCAGTTTCACTCGAACTGCTGCATACGGCTTCGCTGATTCACGATGATGTGGTCGATGAGAGCAGCGAGCGGCGTGGACAGTCGTCTGTCAATGCTTCCTATAATAATAAGGTGGCTGTGCTCGTGGGCGACTATATCCTCTCCACCTGCCTCAGTTATGTTGCCAAGACCAAGGATCACAGAGTTTTACAATATGTCGCCGATCTTGGTATGACGCTGGCTTCTGGCGAACTCCTGCAGATGCAGAATATCAACAATGCCGAATTCTCGGAAGATGTATATTATCAGGTGATTAGACAAAAGACAGCCGCCTTGTTTGAGACCTGCTGCGGCATGGGTTCTCTGTCTGTGAATGCCTCTGAAGAGGAGATCAAGAAAGCCAAACAATTCGGACAGGATCTGGGTATGATCTTCCAGATTCGCGACGATATCTTCGACTATTACGACTCGACGGAGATAGGCAAGCCCACAGGCAACGATATGGCAGAGGGCAAGTTGACGTTGCCAGTCATCTATGCTCTGAATCACTCCGACTTCGAACCCATGAAATCATTGGCTAGAAAGGTGAAGTTAGGCACGATCAATGCCGATGAAATCGCTGTGCTGGTGGAGTTTGCCAAGCAGAGTGGGGGTATCCAATATGCTGAAAGGATGATGGAGAGATACTCTCAGAAGGCCCAGACTTATATCGATTCTTGCGTCAAACCAGAACTCAAGGAGGCTTATGTGGCCTATCTGGAATATGTTATCAGGCGCAAGATGTAGACCCTTATAAATCATGATGCTTTAGGTAATTGTTTCTCCCCCTACGTTAGGGGGAGTCAGAGGGGGTCTGAACAAGGGAAAAAGCCTGCAGCGAGATGATGTGCTTGTTCAGACCACCCCTTGCCCCTCCTAACTTAGGAGGGGAAGTGATTACACTTAAGGCATCAGATTTAGCGATAGTAGCCGTTAGAAGAACTTGACTTCTTCGCCCACAACCTCGCTCAGCAGCATGTTTGCGAGGCGAGAGGTGCCCATGCGGAACCACTGATTCGTGAGCCATTTCTCGCCCAGAACCTCTTTCACTATGGTGTAGTAGATGAGTGCGTCCATCACCGAGTTCAGCCCTCCAGCAGGCTTAAAACCAATCTGAATGCCCGTTTCATCGTAGTATTCCTTGATGGCCTGACACATCACATAGGCAGCCTCTGGGGTGGCTGCAGGCTCCAGTTTGCCTGTCGAGGTCTTGATATAGTCTGCTCCAGAATACATCGCCAACAGCGAGGCCGTCTTGATGTTCGAGGCGGTCTTCAGACATCCCGTCTCCAGAATCACCTTCATCTTATGGTCTCCACAAGCCTCCTTCATCTGTTGAATCTCGTCGCACACCGTCTCGTAATCGCCTGATAGGAAGGCACCTACGCTGAGCACCATATCTATCTCTGTGGCACCGTCCTTGATGGCCAGCGCCGTCTCCACCGTCTTCACCTCGATAAGGGCCTGCGAGGAGGGGAAACTGCCTGATACACAGGCGATTTCAACGTCTTCGACCTCTAATGTCTCTGCCACAGTCCTGGCAAAACGCGGATAGACGCAGATAGTAGCCACGTGGGGCAGGGTAGGGTACTGTTCGTCGAACTGGTTGACGCGCTCTGTGAAAGCCATCACACTCTCGTCGGAGTCTGTCGTCTTCAGCGTTGTCAGTTCCACGCTACCCATCAGGAACTGCTTCACTTCGGGCGTATCGTTCTCATGTACTTTCTCCGTGATAATCTTCTTCACGGCGGCCTTCACGTCCTCGTCGTTGATGCTGAGGTTATACTTACCAAGAGCCTCTTCAATGCGCCCTTTTTCTACAGTCTCATTTGTCATATTGTTATAGTTTTATGCCATTAATTTCTTGTTATGGATATGTCTGAGCGAGTCGCGCTGGGTCTTCTTCTCGATGTTCTTCTGCAGTTCTTCCGTCAGGTCTACGCCCGTCTGATTGGCCAGACAGAGCAGTACCCAGAGCACGTCGGCCATCTCTTCGCCCAGGTTATCGTGCTCGCCTTCCTTGAAACTCTGGTCGCCATATTTGCGGGCTATCACCCGGGCCAGTTCGCCCACTTCCTCCGTCAGCACCGCCATATTCGTCAGTTCTGAGAAGTAGCGCACGCCATACTCCTTGATCCAGCGGTCCACCAGTTCCTGGGCTTCCTTGATCGTCATAGCGGGAAGAAGGTATTCATGAACATCAGCACGAACAGCGCCACCAGGATCCATGCGTTGCGCTTGTTGTCGCTCTCGTACTCTTTCCAGTGTAAAGCCTTGTAAATCACCACGATACCAAGAAGTATCACAGTAAATACCATAGGGAAGAAAGCATGATCTCTGCCCCAAAGCGTGGAAATCGCAAACGAGATGACTAGCAGGAAAAAGCCTGCGTTTCTGATCTTATTCAGGTATTGTTTCATATTGAATCTATGTATTTGGTTTCCGTTTTATCTTCTTGTCAGCATCTGAAAGAACAGGATGGCGATGGTGAGCAGGATGATCATGATGTACTGTTTGTTCTCTCGCTCGTATTCCTTCCAGTGGAAGGCCTTGTAGAGGAAGGTGACGAGCAGCAGCAATAGTCCCAATCCGCAGGGCCACATGCCAAATTGTACCCCCCATACCATCGCGCAGACGATGCCGATGGCGGCCAGGATCACGCCTGATATTTCTATCTCTCTCAGGTACTTACGCATGATTGTCTCTTATCTGTGTATCGTTATTTCTGGCAGAAATGGTATCTTCGCCTTGATTTCTTTTTTGCCAAACCACCAGTGGCCGATGAAAACCAGGATGCAGAACACCAGTCCGATGAATGCCTGTCGCCAGAACGACTGCGGCCAGGCTTTCCAGGCGATGGCTGGCGTCACGCAGGCTAGGCCCGCCCACCACAGTATGTTGGATATCTTCCAGTATTCGCCACTCCAGAGCGCCAATGCTGCAACGATCAGAATGGCTCCGACGGCCTCCAGGAAACTAATGATTTTGCTCATTGGTTACAGTCCTAAGAAGGAGAGTCCTACCAGCACGAGAAAGGCCACAGAGATGTAGTTCGACATCTTGTCGTTCTCCTTCCAGTGGATGATCGTCCAGATGCTGGATAGCGTCATGATGCCCAGGCCGATCCAAACGAGGATATTCATGTGCAGTACTCGCCCCAGGATGTAAGCGATCAGGGCCGCGAAGTTAACGTAATTGGTGATTTGTCTTCTGTCCATATCCTTTGTTTTTATTCCTTGTTCTTCGTGTCCATGCAGATGGTCACAGGGCCGTCGTTCAGCAGTTCCACCTTCATGTCGGCCCCAAACTCGCCTGTGCCTACGGCCTTGCCGATGGCTGCAGAGAGTTGACGGCAGAAGGCCTCGTAGAGTGGGATAGAGTGCTCGTGCGAACCAGCCTTGAACCAACTCGGGCGATTACCTTTCTTATAACTCGCATAGAGCGTGAACTGGCTGACTACCAGCGCGTTACCGCCGACGTCTTGTATCGAAAGATTCATCACACCCTGCTTATCGTCGAACACTCTGAGGTTGGCCACCTTCTTCACCAGCCAGTCGACATCCTCCATCGAGTCCTCGTCGCAGACCCCTAACAGGATCAGAAAACCCTGTCCGATCTCGCTCTTAACGGTACCCTCGATGGTGACGCTGGCGTGTGCGACTCTTTGTATGACTGCTCTCATCTGATGCTATTTGTCGGCAAAGTTACAACTTATTTTTCAAACCACCAAATCTGATGCTTTTTTTCATACCTTAATCTGCTTTTCAGGCTCCTTGCTCTTGAGGAGGATGGTCATTGCTCGTATCAAGTCTAAAAGTAAAACAACTTGTTTTACCTTCGTTCTGATAGGACTTTACTCTCTTACTAATAGGGAGTATGAAGGTAAAACAAGTTGTTTTACTTTTGCTGTGATGCCTTCTTATGTCTTAAATGGTTATTCCGTAGGCTCTTCCTGGGGATGGAAATGGTTGTAGACGATGGTTGCTTTCGCTTGACCAACGGCCTCAGAGAGTTGTTCGAGGGTCGCCTCACGTATCCTTTTCACGGATTTAAGGGCCTTTAGAAGCGCCTCAGAGGCCTTCGGGCCGATGCCCTTGATGTTGTCCAACTCCGACTGCAAAGCCCGCTTAGAACGCTTGTTTCTGTGGAATTCGATGGCGAAGCGGTGCACTTCGTCTTGGATCTGGGTGAGCACATGGAACAGTTCTGAGTCTGTCTTCAGGGCGACGTGCATGGGAGGGAAGCCGTAGAGCAGTTCGTTTGTGCGGTGGCGATCGTCCTTGGCCAGACCTCCGATGGGAATATCAAGGTTCAGTTCGTCTTGAATCACCTGGCGGATGATCTCCATCTGACCTTTTCCACCATCTGCGATGATGAGGTCGGGTAGGGGTTGATGCTCCTCCAAAAGGCGTGTATAGCGCCTGTGGACCACCTCTTTCATCGAGGCATAGTCGTCTGGGCCAACCACTGTTTTGATGTTGTAATGCTTGTAGTCTTTCTTGCTGGGTTTCAGCGCCTTAAAGACCACGCAGGCGGCAACGGCATCCGAGCCGGAGATGTTCGAGTTGTCGAAGCACTCGATCTGATAAGGGAGTTTGGGCAGGTGGAGTTTCTCCTGCAGTTCCTTCATCAGACGGGTCTGTTTCTGCTCTGGATTCAACTTCTCGGCTTGCTTTAAACGGTCGAATTTATACTGTTTTCCGTTTAAGATCGAGAGGTCGAGAAGTTTCTTTTTATCCCCTCGCTGAGGGATGGTGAAGGTGACGTTTTCGAGTTCTACATCAACCTCCTGGGGCACGATAATCTCCTTCGCCAGACTGCCAAAACGCTCTCTCAATTCTACGATGCCCAACTGCAATAATTCGTCGTCGCTCTCGTTGAGTTTCTTCTTGTATTCGATGGTGAAACTCTGGTTGATGGAACCGTTGCTCACATGGATGTAGTTGATAAAGGCCATCTTGTCGTCGCTGGTGATGGAGAAGACGTCTACGTCGTGAATCGTCTGACTGACCACCTCGCTCGATGCGACAAAGGCCTCCAGAGCGAGGTATTTCTGCTTGATTTCTTCGGCCTCCTCAAAGCGTAGTTCTTCGGAAAGTCTGAGCATCTCATCCTTCAGGTCTCGGAGCACTTGGCGAGTGTTGCCTTTGAGGATTTCCCTGGCCTGCATGATGTTCTTCTGATAGGCCTCGTAGGATTGCTTGCCCACGCAGGGCCCCATACATTTTTTAATATGGTAGTCGAGACAGACTTTATATTTGCCAGTCTCGACACCCTCTTTCGTAAGAGGCTGGAAGAATTCGTTGGTGATGCAGATGGAAGGGTAGGTCTTGCCGTCTTTCAGCAGGACGTTATAACGAGGATTATACTTCTTGATGAGCGAGTTCTCCAGCAGAAGTGCATCTTCTTCTGTATTCACAACGGTGTAACTGATGTCGTGAATCTTGCTGACGAGTACCTTCGTCTTAAAACGATCCACCTCTGTGTGAAAGTACGTCGATACCCTTGCCTTGAGGTTCTTCGCCTTCCCCACATAGATGATGGTCTTACTATCGTCATAGAACTGGTAACTGCCCGGCTTGTCTGGTAGTCTGCTGACGATGCCCTTCAGGTATTCCAGCCTCTTCTCGTTGTCTTCCTTCGTCATTTCTTTAAAATCCCTTTATATAAAGCGTTTTCTGTTATTTTTGTTTCACGTGAAACCATTCCTCTATAGTATCTATTTCCCCTCCTGAGTAGGAGGGGTAGGGGTGGTCTGATCCGCCCAACATTATTCTTCCTCCCACCTGCTCTTATACTCTCTAATCGCCTCTAAAATTCCTTCCATATTCTTATATACCACATCATTCTCAAACCTTATCACCTTAATGTTATGACTTCCAATATACCTTGTTCTTATTTCATCGTAAAGTGCTTGCTCGTAGGATTTATGAATGTCTCCATCGAGTTCTATACATAGTCTTATTTCTGGACAATAAAAGTCTAGAATATAAGGACCCAATCCGAATTGTCGTCTGAACTTTAGACCATCTATTTGTTTGCCTTTTAAAGCCTTCCATAGAATGGCTTCAGTAGCAGTGGCATTATTTCTGAGGCTCTGGCGAAGAGTCTTCTGGTCTTTAAGATTTGAACGATTGGATATTGGTTTCATAGAGTACTTATGTTTGAGGTTGATCAGACCACCCCTAACCCCTCCTACTCAGGAGGGGAAGAGGTTACTTTTTTACAGCACCATGAGTGTGGTGAGGTCGATGCCTTCGAAGAGGTCGCGCCCATGCAGACCTTCATCCCTGAGCTCAATGATGAAGTTCATGTAGATTTTCTTGGGATTGAAATGCTCCACCAGTTTGTAAGCGGCCTTGGCTGTGCCTCCTGTGGCAAGCAAGTCATCATGTATCAGCACGACATCATTC